>DATMIP010000317.1:0-13134 GCA_035554515.1 Sphingomonas sp.
CAATGGGAAAAATGGCTCAATCCGGCGCATCTGCGCCTCACTCAACAAGAACGGAATATCCATCGACAGCACCTCCTTGGTGCCGTCATTGAATCAGCCCTCGTCGCCCCTGGCAAGCAATTTAACAGGTCCTGACCCTAGTGACCCTGATGAATCTGAAGTTCGTTCGACGCCTGCCAAATAGTGTGACGAACTTCAGATTCGGGTCACTAGCCGATCTTCCCCAGGCTCCACAGCAGGACCGATTTCTGCGCGTGCAGCCGATTTTCAGCCTCGTCCCAGATCGCCGAGCGCGGGCCGTCGATCACCGATTCAACCACTTCCTCGCCGCGATGCGCCGGAAGGCAATGCAGGAACAAGGCGTCGCCAGCCGCCGCGCCCATCAGTCCTTCGGTCACCTGATAGGGTGCCAGCGCGGCGAGCTTCTGTTCGGCATGGTCCTGCCCCATCGAAATCCATGTGTCGGTGACGATCACATCGGCGCCGGCCGCGGCCACGAACGGGTCGCGCGTCAACACGAAGGGGTGGTTTCCCGCGCGCAGCTGCGCTGCCGCGACCACATCGGGATCGGGCTCATAACCTTGCGGACAGGCCGCGCTGACGTCGAACCCGAGCAGGCTGCCCGCCTCGATGATGGAATGGAGCACGTTGTTGCCGTCGCCCAGCCAGGCCCACCGCGTACCGTCGATATTACCCTTGCGCTCGAGAATCGTGAGCAGATCCGCCATGATCTGGCACGGATGGCTGTGATCGGTCAGTCCGTTGATCACCGGAACGGTCGCGTGCCGCGCCATCTCGACCGCTTTCGCGTGATCATCGGTGCGGATCATGATTGCGTCGACGTAGCGCGACAGGACACGGGCCGTGTCGCCGATGCTCTCGCCGCGACCAAGCTGCATCGAGCCCGCATCCATCACGATCGTCGTGCCGCCCAACTGGCGCATCGCCATATCGAACGATACGCGCGTGCGTGTCGAATTCTTCTCGAAGATCATCGCCAGAACATGGCCCTCGAGCGGCTGGTCGACGTCCGCCTTCCCTTTCGACCAACCGGCGCGCGTCAGCTTGCGGCGTCGCGCATCATCGAGCATCACGCGGATCGCGTCCGGGCCGGCATCGGCAAGGTCGATGAAGTGACGGGTCATTCCCTGTTCCCCGAAAGCCCTAAGCCGCCTCTGGTACCTGGTAACTGCGCGCGCCCGCCGAAAGCTTCTCTACACATTCGGCGATATGGCTTTCGTCGATATTGAGCGGCGGCAGGATCCGCACGACATTGTCGCCGCCCGCGACTGTCAGCAGCCCGTGATTATCGCGCAGATGGGCGACGAAGGCGCGACTGTCGCTCTTGAGCTTGATGCCCAGCATAAGACCGACCCCACGCACATGATCGAACAGGTGATCATGATTCGGCAGAAGTTGTTCCAGCGCCTGCTTCAGGCGATCACCCGCGCGCTGCACATTTTCGAGGAATTCGGGCTCGCCGACGATGTTCAATACTGCTTCGCCCGCCGCCATCGCGAGTGGATTGCCGCCATAGGTCGATCCGTGCGTGCCGATCACCATGCCCTTGGCGGCTTCCTCGGTCGCCAGGCAGGCGCCGAGAGGGAAGCCGCCGCCAATCCCCTTGGCCACCGCCATGATGTCGGGCGCAATCCCATATTGCTCATGCGCGAAGAAGGTGCCGGTGCGGGCATAGCCGCATTGCACTTCATCCAGGATCAATAACAGGCCATGCTCGTCGGCGAGCTTGCGCAATCCGGTCAGGAATTCAGGGGTCGCAGGAAGGATACCGCCCTCGCCCTGGATCGGCTCGACCAGAAATCCGGCGGCATCCGGGCCGATCGCGGCTTCGGCACCGGCGAGATCGTTGAACTCCACGACGGTAAAACCAGGCAGCAGCGGCTCGAATCCGTCACGCATTTTGGGCTGATTGGTCGCCGAGATCGCGCCGATCGTCCGCCCATGGAAAGCGTTCGAGAAACTGATGATCCGATTTTTTTTAGGCGTGCCGTTGACATAATGATAGCGCCGCGCGGTCTTGATCGCGCATTCGATCGCCTCCGCGCCCGAATTGGTGAAGAACACCGTGTCGGCAAACGTCTTGTCGACCAGCCGTTGAGCAAAATGTTCGCCCTGCGGGCTGCCGTAGAGATTCGATACATGCATCAGGGTCGCCGCCTGATCGGCAATCGCCTTGACCAAAGCCGGATGGCCGTGGCCAAGAATATTGACTGCGATACCGGCGGCCATGTCCAGATACCGTTCACCGCCCTCCCCGATCAGATAGGCGCCCTCGCCTCGCACCGGACGCACACCGCACCGCGGATAGACGGGCATGAGGGGCGTAATCGGCATCGAAACGGACTCCTTGCTGCAATCAACGCGGTCTGGATTGCTCCGGAAAAGAAAAGGCGGCCCAAGCGGGCCGCCCGAAGCGCGCCTATATCGCCGCGCGCGGATAAGCGTCAATCATTAGACGGGGCCTGATCATTCGACGCCGAAGCGCTCTGCACTTCGGCCGGATAGACCAATCGCTATCGGTTGGATTCGGGCGTCGACGTGCCGGTCGCGCACCCCATTGTCATTACGCCGGGCAATTGCGCGTTTAGCGAAGTGATGGCCGCCACATGCTGCGCGAAGGCTTGACCAATTGAGGCTGCGGACTGCTGCCCACCGGTTTGCGAGCGAGGCGCGGGTCGATCGGGCTATCGAATTGGGTGCCGATACGGCCCGCCGTCGTCCACGCGATCCTGCCGCTTATAACGCCAATTCCGCGAAGGTCGATCTCGACCAGATCTCCGCGCGAAAAGCTGACAGGGCTTTCGGCCATCATGCCGCCGGCCGAAAGATTGCGTACCTTGACCGTGACGTCGGGCCCGCCCTGACGGCGCACGACGGCCATAAGGAACATGCTGTCCCTCGGTTCCGAGCGCAAATGCTCGAACCCTGCGTCCGCGTCCGCCGCGTCTTTAGGAACCAGAGATTGTTCCACAGCCGTCCTCAATAGTGGACAGCATTGATGCACGGTAATGGTTGGTAAGCCGTTAACGGCTCGCGACCGAAACGACCTTATTCGTCGCGCGAGACCTTCTCGTTGCGCTCGTGGCGCTCCTGCGCTTCGACGGTCATCGTCGCGACGGGGCGCGCTTCCAGGCGAGCGAGCGAGATAGGTTCGCCGGTGACTTCGCAATAACCATATTCGCCCTCCTCGATCCGACGGATCGCGGCGTCGATCTTGGAGATGAGTTTGCGCTGGCGGTCGCGGGTACGCAGCTCGATACCCCAATCGGTCTCCGACGAGGCACGATCGGTAACGTCCGGTTCGCGGAGCGAATCCAGCTGGAGCTGGGCAAGCGTCTCGCGCGATTCGCGCAAGATCGATTCTTTCCAATCCAGCAACTTACGCCGAAAATATGCCTGCTGCCGGGGATTCATGAACTCCTCGGCCGCTGTCGGCCGGTAGTCCCGATCATACATCCCGCTCTCGTCCTGCTCGTCGATTCGCTTTGCCGCCGTAGCCATGTGAATACTCACCCGACCCTTGCGGAACGTTGACCGTGGCCCCCGCCCCGTCTGCCTGGGCGGGCCTATACAAGCGAGAGGGGAGCGTAACAAGCCGGCGGCGCGTAACGATGTCGCCACGCGCCGCCTTACCTGAATTAAGTTGTGGATTACTTGCTGGTGCCCTTGGGTTGCGCGGCCTTTGCGGCCGCGTCGAGCTGGGCCGCGGTCATCGCGATCACCAGGCCGTTCGGCCCCTGGGCGAATGCGCTCTTGGGAAGTTGCGCCTTGGCGTTGGCGGTTTCCACCGTGATCAGATCGCCGGAAACCGCGGCGACCTTACCTACTGCCCCGCCCTGCGCGTCGCTTACCGCGGCACCGACCGCAATTTGCTGCGGAGTGGTCGCCGCTGCGATCTGCGCCTCCAGCGCGGCCTTCGTGATGCCCACCACCAATCCATTGGGACCCTGGGCAAATGACGAGATCGGCAGCGACGCTTTCGCGGTGCCGGTCGAAAGCACGGCATTGCCGCCGCTGACCGATTCGATCGTTCCAACGGCCGCGCCGCTCGCATCGCTGACCGACGCGCCGGCCACGACCTTTGGCGCCGCCGTGGGAGCCTGGGCTGGAGCAGCGGCCGGCTGGGCGGCCGCCTGGGCGAAAGCCGGAGCCGCCAGCAGGGCCGAACTGGTCAATGTGAGTATAAGCAACTTCATCTCAATCTCCTTACAAAATATCATTTTCATCAATAATAAGCGTTCCGTCGAGCCGCCTGCATCCGCCGCGACCAATCGAATAGTCCGTGGGCTCAAGCGTTTACCCGCTCATATTTTTGCAGGACGGCCTCGATTTTCTCCACCGGATGGCCGGTGAGGTCCTTGGCTATTTCCGCCACGATCCGCGCTTCGGCCTGTTTGTGATAATGTTTGCGCAATTCGCCGAGCGTCTTCGGTGGCGCGACGATGATCAGGCTTTCGAACTCGTTCGCGAGCGCCGCGCGGTTGATGCGTTCGGCGGCCTCGGCCGCGAAGCGATCTTCCGTCTGGCGGTGAAAATCGGCTTCGCCCGCGGTCGATCCGCCGCTGATACCCATTCCCCCTGGTTTCTGGCCCGCCAGATCGGTCTTGATCTCCCGATCCGGAAGATCTGCCTGCTGCTCGGCGGCGATAACCGTCAGATTCGGGTTGAGGGCGTCACCCTCGTTGCGGAAGAACAGCATTTTCGCGCCGTCGGCGACAAGGACGTAGCTGTCGTGGGGAATGCGCATCAGGCGTGCCTCCATGTGATCGTTTCGGACCGCTAACGCGTATAAGCCGCAGCAGGTTGCAGGCTTGCGTGGCGCCGAAGCCCCGGCCATTAGCTCGCCATGCACGACATCCGCGCGATCCGCGAAGCCCCTTCCGCCTTCGACACCGCGCTGCAGAAGCGCGGTCTTGGCCCCCAGGCGGCCGGCCTGATCCAGCTGGACGATGCACGGCGCGCGCGCGTAACCGATGCCCAGGCGCTGCAAACGCGCCGCAATGAAGCGTCGAAAGAGATTGGCAGGGCCAAGGCTGCCGGTGAGGAAGCCGCTGTCCAGGCGCTGATGGCCGAAGTGGCCGGCATAAAGGATCGGATGGCGCTGCTGGAAAGCGAGGCCCAGGATGCCGCTCGCGGACTCGACGAGGCACTGGCTGCAATTCCCAACCTGCCCGCCGCGGACGTACCGCCCGGCGAGGATGAAAGCGATAATGTCGAGCAAAAACGCTGGGGCACCCCGCGCGCTTTTGATTTTGCGCCGCGCGATCATGCCGATATCGGCCCCGCGCTCGGGCTGGATTTCGAGGCCGGCGCACGCATTGCCGGGGCGCGCTTCACGGTTTTGCGCGGACAGGCGGCCCGGCTCCATCGCGCGCTTGGCCAGTTCATGCTCGATGTCCAGAGCGGCGCCAACGGATATGAGGAAACAGTCCCGCCGTTGATGGTCCGCAGCGAGGCGATGTTCGGAACCGGCCAGCTGCCAAAATTCGCCGACGATCTTTTCCGCACGACCGACGGGCGCTGGCTGATCCCCACGTCAGAGGTTAGCCTGACCAATATCATCCGCGAACAGATCGTGGCCGAAACCGATCTTCCCAAGCGCTTCGCGGCGCTTACCCCGTGCTTCCGGTCCGAAGCCGGCGCGGCCGGACGCGATACGCGCGGGCTGATCCGTCAGCACCAGTTCGAGAAGGTCGAGCTGGTCGCGATCACCGCGCCCGAATGTTCGGACGAGGAACATGAACGCATGACGCGCGCGGCGGAGGGCATTCTCGAGGCGCTCGATCTGCCCTACCGGCGGATGCTGCTGTGCGCGGGCGATATGGGCTTCACCGCGCGCAAGACGTTCGACCTGGAGGTATGGCTGCCCGGCCAGCAGACCTATCGCGAGATTTCGAGCTGCTCCAATTGCGGTGATTTCCAGGCGCGGCGGATGGATGCGCGCTATCGCCCGGCCGAGGCGAAAGGCACGGCTTTCGTCCACACGCTCAACGGCTCCGGCCTCGCGGTCGGCCGGACGCTGGTCGCGGTGCTGGAAAATTATCAGCAGGCGGGTGGATCCGTGGCGGTGCCGGACGTACTCAAGCCCTATATGGGCGGGCTGGACGTGCTGTTGCCCGCATGAGGGTTGCGGCGTCCCTGCTGGCGCTGACCCTCGTCGCCGCTGCACCACCGGGCAGCAAGACTCCGCCCGTCCAGAAGACCGGGATCCCAAAGGCCAGCCCCGATTCGACGGCGCCGGTCGCCCAGAAACCGGTCTGGGAGGTGGCTACCGTTGCTCCCGACGCGGTCGAGATACCCAGGTCGATTTATATCGTGAAGCCGGGCGATACATTGTCGGCGGTGGTACGGAGCACCGGAGCCGGCGCGGACGCGATCGCCCGCGAAAACCATCTCGCCCCGCCCTTCACAGTTCGCCCTGGCCAGAAGCTCAGGATTCCCGCGGGCCGTTATCATAATGTCGGCAAGGGCCAGAGCGGGATCGCGATCGCGCGCGCTTACGGCGTCGACTGGGCTCGCATCGTCGCGCTCAATCATCTGGAGGAGCCGTTCATTCTTCGCGCGGGCGAACGACTCCTCATACCGAGCAACAGCGAAGTGGCGCGCATGACGCTTGAGCAGCGTGCCGCCGCATTCCGGATCGACCTCGATGATCTTGTAACCGGAAGCGAGCCTGCGCTCGGCGAAAAGGCGAAGCCCGCCGCGCCGAGCCCCTCGCCCGCGCGGCAATTGCCTCCGACGACCCCGGTAGCGGAGCCAATCACCGATTTCGGCGGACGGTTCGCCTGGCCGCTTCAGGGAAAGATCGTGCGTCCCTACGGCCCGATGAGCAACGGCGGCCGGAACGACGGAGTGAACATCGCCGCATCGCGCGGGACGATTGTCGCTGCCGCCGCCGACGGTGTGGTCGCCTGGGCCGGCCGGCACCCCACCTACGGCAACGTTATCCTGCTCCGCCATGGCAGCGGCTGGGTCACCATTTATGGCCATGCCGACAAATTACTCGTGACCCGCGGCCAATCGATCAGGCGGGGCCAGCCGATCGCGCGGGTCGGGATGACGGGCAGCAGCGCCGATCAGCCGCAATTGTTTTTCGAAATATTGCAGGGTCGCAAGCCGGTAAGCCCGATGGGCCTGCTGCCCCGGGGGATCGGCGCCGCCCAGCAGGAATCGACCGACGGGCTCGAAAATTCGGACTGATGCGCGCGCGCCCTCGTAATTTGCCGCGCCAGCAGCTATGTGGCGGCCCTTCCCATGGCAACAATACTTCCCTCCCCGCCCAAGGTCGGCATGGTTTCGCTCGGCTGTCCCAAGAATCTGGTCGACAGCGAGCGCATTCTCACCAGGCTGCGTGCCGACGGCTATCAAATGTCGCCCGATTATGCGGGTGCCGATATCGTGCTCGTCAACACCTGCGGTTTTCTCGATTCCGCCAAGGAGGAAAGCCTCGAGGCGATCGGCGAGGCGATCTCGGAAAATGGCCGCGTGATCGTAACGGGCTGCATGGGCAAGGAAGCGGACGTGATCCGCGCGCGCTTCCCGCAGGTGCTCGCGGTCACCGGCGCGCACCAATATGAACAGGTGGTCGGCGCGGTTCACGATGCCGCGCCGGTGCCGCCGTCAGCCTATCTCGATCTCGTGCCGCAATCCTCGTTCGACGGCGATCTCAAGCTCACCCCGCGCCATTACAGCTATTTGAAGATTTCGGAAGGGTGCAACCACCGCTGTTCCTTCTGCATCATCCCGTCGCTGCGGGGCGATCTCGTCAGTCGGCGTCCGGATGCGATCCTGCGTGAGGCCGAGAAACTGGTGGCGGCGGGCACGAAGGAGTTGCTCGTCATCAGTCAGGATACTTCGGCTTATGGCCTCGACCTGCGTCACGCCTCCTATCCGCTCAAGGGCGGCGGCGAAGTCCGCGCCGACATGACCGATCTCGCGCGCCACCTTGGGCAGCTGGGCGCTTGGGTGCGGCTCCATTATGTCTATCCTTATCCGCACGTGGATCGGGTCATCCCGCTCATGGCCGACGGGCTGGTGCTGCCCTATCTCGACATTCCCTTCCAGCATGCCGCGCCATCGGTGCTGAAGGCGATGAAGCGCCCCGCCAATGACGCCAAGGTGCTCGAGCGCATCCGCAACTGGCGCGCAATCTGCCCCGATATCGCGATCCGTTCTACCTTCGTGGTTGGTTTCCCGGGTGAGACGGAGGCTGATTTCGATTATCTGATGCAGTGGCTCGACGAGGCGCAACTCGACCGCGTCGGCGCCTTCCGGTTCGAACCTGTCGCCGGCGCCGCCGCCAACGATCTGCCGGGCCATGTGCCCGACGAGGTAAAGGAGGAGCGTTACGCGCGGCTGATGGAAAAAACCGCCACCATCTCGGCCGCGAAGCTCCAGGCGAAGATCGGGCGTACTCTTGAGGTGATCATCGACGCGGTCGACGAGGAAGGCGGCGCTTCCGGCCGTTCGCAGGCTGACGCACCCGAGATCGACGGCCAGGTTCATCTTCGCGACACGCGCGGGCTGACGCCGGGCGACATCGTCCGCGTCGATATCGAGGATGCCGACGAGCACGACCTGTTCGGGGTCGTTGCGACTTAGACGCCCTACCGGCTCGAGACCGGCTGTTCATTACGCAGGCGAAACGCGCTAGGCCCCGTCGGGGGGTGAGCCATGTTCGACTATCTCGCGGTTCTGCTGTCGGTTATCCTGGGTCTCGCTTTGACCCACCTGCTGTCGGGGGCGAGCAGGCTCATCCAGCTACGACATAGCGTGAAGTTATACTGGGTTCAGCTCGTCTGGACGCTTAACGTGATCATCTACGTGCTCGCCTTGTGGTGGGGAATGTTCTGGTGGAAGCACCTGACGGTGTGGACGATCCAGGAATTCTTCTTCCTGACGGGCTATGCGATTGTCCTGTTCGTGGTGGCGTCGATGCTGTTTCCGCACGATTGTCATGAAGGGCTCGATTGCGAAGCGCACTTCTACCGCAACAGAACGTGGTTCTTCGGTCTTCAGCTTGTGGCGTTGCTGTGCGACGTGCCGGAAACGGTCATCAAGAGTTATGACAATCTCCGCGCCGTTCCCCACGAATATCTGATGTTCATGCCGATTATGATCGGCATCGCGATCGTCGGACTGGTAGCACGCGATCGGCGCATCCACGGCGCCTTGTGCCTTTCATGGCTCGGCGTGATCGTTTCCTACCTCACCTTCACATCGCTCGATCGCATATCCGCGGCTTGAGGCTCGCCATTATCTCTGGCAGCGGAAGAAGATGACCGACTTCGCTTCGCTGATCACGATTGACCGCGGCCAGCCCGGCATTTCCGTCGCGCTGGTTGCCAAGACGGATTTTGCCAATTGGCTCAAGTCGCAGCCGCCGCGCGCGCGCATCGCTGTCGAGGCGGCACGCTTCGATGCCAAGCCCGATACGTTCGTCATTCTGCCTGGCGACGACGCTGACGATTGGGCCGTAGCGATCGGTGTCGACGAGAAAGGCGGTCCCTGGACGCTCGCCGCGGCGGCGGCCAGGCTACCCGAAGGAAGCTATCGCCTGGCCGAAGCCGTACCCGGCGATGCCGCGCTCGGCTGGCTGCTCGCGCAGCACCGTTTCGATCGCTACCGCGAAAAGCCCGAGCCGCACGGCCCGCGCATTTTGCTGACGACCGAGCCGGCGCGGATCGATGAAATGGTACGCCTTGCCGAGGCGACCGCGTTGGTGCGCGATCTCGTCGATACCGGTGCGGGCGATCTGGGGCCGGCCGAACTGAGCGAGGCCGCCAGCACCGTTGCAGGACGATATGGCGCCAGCTTCGCTGTCACTCAGGGCGACGCATTGCTCGAAGGCTATCCAATGGTCCACGCCGTCGGCCGTGCCGCCGGCAAGGCGCGCGCGCCGCGCCTGATCGAGATCGAATGGGGCAATCCCGAGCATCCCCGGGTCGCGCTGATCGGCAAGGGGGTTTGCTTCGATTCGGGCGGGCTCGATATCAAGCCGGCCGGCGGCATGCTGCTGATGAAGAAGGATATGGGCGGGGCGGCCCATGCGCTGGCGCTTGCCGGCCTGGTGATGGATGCGCGGCTGCCGGTCAGGCTGCACCTGATCATTCCCGCAGTCGAAAATGCGATTTCCGCCGACGCTTTCAGACCTGGCGATATTCTCAGGAGCCGCAAGGGGCTGCATGTCGAGATCGGCAATACCGATGCCGAAGGGCGCCTCATTCTGGCGGATGCCCTGGCGCGGGCATGCGAATCAGCCCCCGCTCTGTTGATCGATTTCGCCACGCTCACCGGCGCGGCGCGTGTTGCGCTGGGCCCCGATCTGCCCGCTTTGTTCGTCAATGACGAAGCACTTGCGGCGGAATTTGCCGCCGCGGCGCAAGGCGTTGCCGATCCGGTGTGGCGCCTGCCGCTATGGCAACCCTATAATGAAATGCTGAAATCCGACGTCGCCGATATCAACAATGCGCCTGGCGGCGGCTTTGGCGGAGCGATCACCGCCGCCTTGTTTCTCGAGCGTTTCGTCGCGGCCTCGATACCCTGGGCGCATCTTGACACCTTCGCCTGGCGGCCGACGGCGAAACCGGGCCGACCCAAGGGCGGCGACGCGCTCGGCCTGCGCGCGGCGTGGGAAATGTTGCGTCGCCGCTTCGCCAATTGAGCCAGTCGGTATCAAAATACTGATCGGTGATGAAACGATCGGCGCTCCCGCGTGTTTCCATGGCGTTAGCTAGAAGCATCGAGAGGCGCGGTCATGATGCACGACACCACCCTGTCGGGATGGATGCAGACCCTGGTGGGGTATGTTCGTTCGGGGCAGCCGGACCTGACGAACCGGCAGATGGCGCTGCTGCTGCTGGTTTACCTCACCGCGGGGCCACATACCGTGCGCGGGCTGGCGCAGGCGCTGGGCGTTTCGAAGCCCGTCGTCACACGCGCCTTGAATACGCTTGGCGCCCTCGGCTATCTGCGCCGTGAGCGCGACGAGGCGGACCGCCGCAACATCTTCATCGCGCCCACCGATATGGGGCATGAATTTCTTGAAGGCTTCGGAGGGCTCATCGACGGCGAGACGCCCGCGCATCTCGCGCGACAAATTCGCCACGTCACGGCCTGAAGGGTTCCGGCTGGAGGGGCCGTCGCGTCACCTCGATCCCCGTGTCCACGCCTATCGCCCCGATATCGCCGACATCGCGCTTGCCGGTCTGTTATTCGCACCGCATTATGCACGCGCCGAACATTGCCGCTGCATCGCTGCCTCGGTTAGCCTCCACGCCCGACCTTCGCAGGACGCCCCCGCCATTTCGCAGCTTACGCACGGCGAGGGCTTCGCCCTCCTGGACCGGACGGGAGCCTGGGCCTGGGGTCGCTGCCTGCATGACGATTATGTGGGTTATCTCCCCGCGAGTGCGCTCGGCCCGATGCAGACGCCAACGCATCGTGTTATCGCGCCGCTCGCGCTTGTCTTCGCCAGCGCGGACATCAAGGCGCCAATTGCCACGACCCTGGCGATCGGGGCGCAGGTTCATGGTGAGGAAGTGGGCGAATATCTGCGCATCCCAAGCGGATTCATTCACCTGCGCCATATCGCTCCGCTCGACGAGGCAGTGGAGGATCCGGTCGCCGTTGCCGAAAGCCTGATCGGCGCGCCCTACCGCTGGGGCGGGCGCGGCGCCGAAGGGCTCGATTGTTCCGGGCTCGTCCAGCGCTCGCTTGAACTCGCCGGCATCGCGGCACCGCGCGACAGCGACATGCAGCGCGACCAGCTCGGCGATCCGATCGCCGACGGCGCGTCGCTGACGCGTGGCGACCTGATCTTCTTCCCGGGCCATGTCGGTTTCATGGTCGATAGCGAGCGGCTGATTCACGCCAATGCCTATTGGATGACGACGATGATCGAGCCGCTTGCCGACGTCGTCGCGCGGCTGCTTCCCACGCACGACACCCCGATTATCGCGCGCAAGCGGATCGCGCGATGACGCGGGTGTTCGTCGACGGCGCGGCCGGGACGACCGGCCTGGAGATACGCGAGCGGCTGGCGGGGCGGCGCGATGTCGCGCAGATCATCCTTCCGGAAGAGCGGCGCAAGGATGCGTCCGCGCGCCGGGACGCGCTCAATCAGGCCGATGTCGTGATCCTGTGTCTGCCTGACGATGCGGCGCGCGAGGCGGTCTCGCTGATCGACAACGATACGACCCGCGTGATCGACGCCTCGACCGCCTTCAGGACCGATCCGGCATGGACCTACGGTTTCCCTGAACTCGATCCCGGCGCGCGCGAGCGCGTCGCCGCGTCCAGGCGCGTTTCGAATCCCGGCTGCTACCCGACCGGCTTCCTTGCCTTGGTGCGGCCGCTCGTCCGCGCCGGCTTGCTGCCTGTGGATATCAGGCTCAGCGTCAATGCCGTTTCAGGCTATTCGGGCGGCGGCAAGTCGCTGATCGCGCGGTTCGAGGTTACCTCCCTCCCCGATGCGACGCCGACCGCCTTTCATGCCTACGGCCTCGGCCTCGGCCACAAGCATGTGCCCGAAATGCAGGCGCATGCCGGCCTGACGCACCCGCCGATCTTCCTGCCGGCTGTCGCGCGCACCTATCGCGGCATGCTGGTCGAGGTGCCGATCCATCTCGATCAGGCCGGCGGCCGGATCGCGCCGCTGCGCGCGGCCCTGACCGAGGCCTATCGCGGCAGCGCGATCGTCACCGTCAGCCAGGATCATCATGGCGACCTGCCGATCGAGCGCCAGGCCAATACGGACCGGCTGGAGCTGTTCGTGTTCGGCAGCGACGCCTTCGGCCAGGCCCGCCTGGTCGCCGCCCTCGACAATCTTGGCAAAGGCGCGGCTGGTGCAGCGGTGCAGAGCCTCAATCTGATGGCGGGCTTGCCCGAGACCGAGGGTTTGCGCCTTTAGCGAGAGGCGGCATCGGACGAGAGGCGGCATCGGACCGATGGGCGGTTCCCTACCGATTTGCCCATGGTAGGACCGTCTCACGTTCCGGCTGACACCACTCGCTGCCGTGGTTTCCTACCGTATTACGGAGTATTACGTATTACGGTGACACTCCACTAATTGACATCGCGGTATTACGGTGACACTCCACTAATTGACATCGC
>DATMIP010000318.1:0-4456 GCA_035554515.1 Sphingomonas sp.
ACAGACCGACGGGCGGGTCGATGCCTTCACCTGCGCCGTCGGCACGGGCGGCACGCTGGCGGGTGTCGGTCTGGGCCTTAAGGAGCTGCGTGATGATATCGTGATCGGGCTGACCGATCCGTACGGTGCGGCGCTTTACGAATATTATGCGCATGGCGAGCTGCGCGCCGAAGGCTCATCTGTCGCCGAGGGGATCGGTCAGAGCCGCATCACCGCCAATCTCGAAAGTGCGCCCGTCGATACCCAATTCCGTATCTCGGATGAGGAAGGATTGGCGCAGGTCTTTTCCTTGCTCCGCGACGAAGGCCTGTGTCTCGGCCTGTCGTCGGGCATCAACGTCGCGGGCGCGATCGCGCTGGCCCGCGAGCTGGGGCCGGGCAAGACCATCGTGACCATCCTTTGCGATTCCGGGATGCGTTACCTGTCGACATTATTCAATCCGGCCTGGCTGGAGGCAAAGCATCTGCCGGTACCGGATTGGCTTCGTCGCTGATAGCGCTCTCCTTTCGGCGGGCGGAGGTTTCCAAGCGGCGAGTTGACGCTTATTCCCGTGCAATGATGACAAGGCGCGTGGCCTCCAATTGGAAAGGATCGGCATGCACCGCGTGCGCGTCGGCCTGATCGGGCTTGCCTGGGTCTTCCTGCTGGTCATGCTCGCGACGACCTTTCTCCATGTCGCCGGCGGGGATCGCGGTACCGGCAATGGCGCGGCGGCGCTAAATGCCGCGGCGCCCAGTGAGCCGCTCGCCGAACTCGGTGTGGCCCCCGGAAATGCGCCCCCCGACGAGCCGGCGACTCCGCCGCAGACGAAGCCGCGCGCGCCGACGCCTTGATACTGGCGCGGCGCGAGTCGACCGCGAAATCAACGTCTTCGCGGGATATTCCCGAAATTATTGCCCCACCATTCTATCCACAGCCCGCGAGGTGTGTGGAAATGGCGGATTTGCGCCGCTTTTCGGCAATAGTCGGAGCCACACCGCGCCATGGAATACACAGCTGAACCCATAGGTTGGTATTGAAAACCATACCATACCCATGCTAACCCACGTTCATCCGGCGAAAGCGGGCGCACATTCATGCGTTTCGGGCGCCGGTCGTGGGGGAGCGGGGCACGTCACTCCCCCTGACGCAGGGTGGAACGGACTGGGTGGCAAGGGAGACTTTCTTTGTTGGACATGCGCTGAACGCGGTTGACGCGAAGGGACGCGTGTCCGTGCCTGCCACCTTCCGCGCGCAGATGGAGCGGCGGGCGAAGGAAGACGCCAGCAAGGACGCCGACAAGGAATTGATGATCGCCCCGCATCCAAAGCGCGATCGGTTGCGCGCCTACGATGCCGCCGGGGTCCGCGATCTCGCAAGCGACCTGCGCGAAAGCGTGGCCGATCTGCCCGCTGCCGCCCGCCGCGAAGCGCATGAAGGCGCTCGTCGCCTCGAACTGACCACCCTCAATCCGATCGCATTCGACAGTGCCGGGCGGATGGTGCTGTCTCCGATCCTGCGCAAGCTCGGCAAGATCGGCGATCTCGCCTTCTTCGTCGGCATGGAGGATTATTTCGAAATCTGGAGCCCGGAAAATGCCCGGATCGGTTTCGCCGACAATCCGGTTATCCTGGAGCTGCTCGACCTCTACCTCGAAGAAAGGGGCGCGGCATGAGCGCCCCGGCACCGCACATTCCGGTTCTGCTCGATGATGTCATCGCCGGCCTGGCGCCGCAGCCCGGAGAAATTCATGTCGACGGCACTTTTGGGGCCGGGGGCTATAGCCGCGCTTTGCTTGCGGCCGGCGCCAGGGTCATCGCCTTCGATCGCGATCCCGATGCCATCGCCGAAGGCCAGGCCTTGGCGGCTGAACAGGCCGGGCAGCTCGAACTCGTGTCCGGTCTCTTCTCGCGCCTGAGGGATGCGCTTGCCGATCGGGGGATCGATGCCGTCGATGGCGTGACCTTCGACGTCGGTGTTTCGTCGATGCAGCTCGACCGCGCGGAGCGCGGCTTCTCGTTTCAGGCCGACGGCCCGCTCGACATGCGGATGGGGCAATCGGGCATGAGCGCCGCCGACTTCGTGAACAATGCCGACGAGGCGGAAATCGCCGACATATTGTTCAACCTGGGCGAGGAGCGTCAGTCGCGCCGCGTGGCCCGCGCGATCGTCGCCGCGCGGCCGATCACACGCACATCCGCGTTGGCCACGGTCGTGCGCCGCGCCCTTGGCTATCGCGAGCATGACAAGAAAGATCCGGCCACCCGCACCTTCCAGGCAATCCGCATTCATGTGAACCGCGAACTCGGCGAGCTCGAAGATGGTCTTGCCGCAGCCGAACAAGCGCTCGCACCGGGCGGGCGTCTCGCCATCGTGTCATTCCACAGCCTGGAGGATCGGATCGTCAAGCGCTTCCTCAAGGAGCGCAGCGGTACGCCCGCCGGATCGCGCCATTTGCCCGCGGTTGTCGTGCGGACGCCCAGCTTCGAAGCGGTCGCGAAGCCCGTGCGCGCCGGCGACGCCGAAATCGCCCGCAATCCTCGTTCCCGTTCTGCCACCTTGCGCGTCGCCCGGCGCACCGCGGCAAGCCCCTGGGCGACGAAAGGTCATGCATCATGATCGTCCCGAAGCGTCTCAGCGCCGTGGGGCAGGTCGCCGGCGTCGCTGTTGCCGCCCTGTGCTGTTACCTCGCCTCGCAATCGGTGGCGGCCGAGCGTGCCAGCCTGACCAAGGTCGATCGGGAGATCGCCGCGACGCGCGACGATATCGCCAAGCTGCAGATGGAGATCAGCGTGCGCGGGCGAATGGGGCAGCTTGAACGGTGGAACACCGAAGTGCTGGCGCTGCAGGCTCCTCGTCCGAGCCAGTTCGTCTCGAACGGCGTCCAGCTGGCCAGTCTCTACGGGAGCAAGGGGCAGCCCGCGCTGCAGCTCGATCCTGCAATTCAGGCGCAGCAGGGCGCGGTCGACAAAGTTGGCTATCAGCCGGCTGCGCCGCAGGCTCAGGCAGAAACCCGCGCGGTCGCAGCGCATGAAGCAACAACGCCGCAGCCGATGTTGCGCGTCGCCACCTTCGTCCGTCCCACGCAAAGCCGCCTGGCCGCTTCCGCGCCCGAGCTTCCGGTTTCCGCGCCGGTTGTCGAGAAAGCCGCTTTCCAGCCGGGCAAGCCGCTCGCTTCCGCCTCCAGGGCGCCGCTCACCACCAAAGCGAGCGCGCACGCGTCGGCATCCCTACTGCCGTCCGACATCGGTGAGCTTGCGGCGCACGAAGCCAAAGGCAGCAGGGACAGCTCCAGGGCGGCGCGGTGAACGCGCCCGCCGCGCTTCGCATCGATCGCGCGGAGCGCGTCGAGCTATGCGTTGCGGCGGCGCCCGGCGAGTCTCAGCTCGGAATCGCACAGCTGCGGCTGATGGGAATCATGCTGCTGTTCATGCTCGTGACGGCGGTGATCGCGTTGCGGCTGGTGCAGATCTGCTTGTTCGGTGGTACCGCGGCGCGCGATAACGGTGCCGGCGCAACCGAGCGTGGAGAAATCCTCGATCGCAACGGTCAGCCGCTCGCCACCACGATAAAATTGTGGGCCGTGGCGGTGAACCCGCAAAAGATTCTTGGCGACAGGAATGTTCTCGCGCTGAAGCTCAACCAGCTCATGCCAGAGCGGTCGGTCGCCGAATATCGCCGCATTCTGTTCGGCAAACGCAAATTTTTCTATTTGCGCCAGCCTGCGCCGCCCGAGCTGGCGGCTGCCGTCCACGCGCTCGGCGAGCCAGGCATGTTGGTGCTGAGCGAGCCGCATCGGCTGTTCCCGCAATCGGCGATGGCCGGCCACGTGCTCGGCTATTCGCAGCAGGTCGAAAATCCGCGGACGCACAAGGAAGAGCTGACCGGGATCGGGGTAGAGCGTTATTTCGACGACGATCTCAAGGCCGGCAAATCGGTAACGCTCTCGATCGATACGCGCGTCCAGGCTGCGCTCCAAAGCGAGATCGCGCGGCGTATGACCGAGACGCAGGCGGTAGGCGGGGCGGGCGTCATTCTCGACGTCCATAGCGGCGAGGTGCTCGCGATGGCCTCCCTGCCCGATATCAACCCCAACGCGCCGCTGCGCGATCAGGCGAACATGTCGAACAAGGTGACCCAGTCCACGTATGAACTGGGGTCCACCTTCAAGATGATCACATTCGCCAACGCGCTCGAAAGCGGCGTTCTGAACGACATGGCGCAGACGTTCGATGTGTCGGCACCGCTACGGGTGGGCGGCTATACCATTCACGATGACGAGCCGATGCACCGCCCGCTGACCGTGCCCGAGGTGATGACCTATTCATCCAACATCGGCACGGCGCAGATCGCCGACCAACTGGGCGCGGACCGGACCAGAGCCTTCTTTCAAAAGCTTGGCTTCGATCAGCGGATGCAGATCGAGCTGCGCGAAAGCGGAATGCCCCAATTCCCGTCCTACTGGGCGCGTACCACG
>DATMIP010000319.1:0-3822 GCA_035554515.1 Sphingomonas sp.
AATACGGATCACTTGATCGGTAGGCCGAACTTCGACCAGCTCGGCGGTGGCCGGAGGCTCGGCAAGCGGCGATTCCAACGTGTCGGGTAAGGTCATACGGCGTCCCCCAAGGCGAGGGGACCGGCCTATCACATGGCAGGGCATCATCCAACGCGGCGCGCGCCGTCCGCCCGGCGGATCGGCGCGCGCGCATCCCGGGCGCGGCAACAGGCCGATCGCCCGGGATGCGCGGCTTTGTCCTTCCTAATTCTTCGCTTTATCGACCAGTTTGTTCTTGCCGATCCATGGCATCATCGCGCGCAACTCGGCGCCGACCTTCTCGATGCCATGCTCGGCCTGGAGCTTGCGGCTCGCCTTCATCTCGGGATTGCCCATGCGGTTGTCCATCATGAAGCGCTGGACGAAGCGCCCGCCCTGAATGTCGGCCAGCACGCGCTTCATCTCCGCCTTGGTCTCGTCGGTGATGATGCGCGGACCGGTGTGATAATCGCCATATTCGGCGGTGTTGCTGATCGAATAGCGCATGTTGGCGATGCCGCCTTCATACATCAGGTCGACGATCAGTTTTACTTCATGGAGGCATTCGAAATAGGCCATTTCCGGTGCATAGCCGGCTTCGACCAACGTCTCGAAACCCGCCATGATGAGGTGGGACAGGCCGCCGCATAATACTGCCTGTTCGCCGAACAGATCGGTCTCGCATTCTTCCTTGAAGGTCGTCTCGATCACGCCCGAGCGGCCGCCGCCGACCGCCGACGCATAGGAAAGCGCGACGTCATGCGCGTTGCCGCTGGCGTCCTGGTGGATCGCGATCAGGCACGGCACGCCGCCGCCCTTCACATATTCGCCGCGCACGGTGTGACCCGGGCCCTTGGGCGCGATCATGAAGACGTCGATCCCCGCAGGCGGTTCGATCAGGCCGAAGTGAACGTTGAGGCCATGCGCGAAGGCAATCGCCGCGCCGTCGCGGATATTGCCCTTGATATCCTTCTCCCAGATGCCCGCCTGATGCTCGTCGGGGGCGAGGATCATGATGATGTCGGCCCAGGCGGAAGCTTCCGCGACCGGCATGACCTCGAAGCCCGCACCTTCGGCCTTCGCCGCGCTGGCCGAGCCGGGGCGCAGCCCGATCGCGACGTCCTTCACACCCGAATCGCGGAGATTCTGGGCGTGGGCATGGCCCTGGCTGCCATAGCCGACGATCGCGACCTTCTTGCCCTTGATCAGGCCGATATCGGCGTCGGAGTCGTAATAAACGCGCATTCCAAAATTCCCTTCGGTCACCCATGAAGGGACCGGCAGACCGGTCATGGGGTGGATAATCGGTACGGTCCTGCGACCAGCATCGGGCTTGGCAGGATGAACGAGGAACGGCTACGCCGCCAGCACGGTGCACCTTCCCCCTTCGCGCCGCGCGCCCTAGCAAGCATCGCCGGCAATTAGCAACTTATTATTTCGAAAAACACATAATTATATGTCCTATGTCATAACATTTTCGATATTTAATTGCTGATTGTGCAGCTGCGAACAATATTTGAAATTGACGGGCCGCGCTCTATAGCGTTGGCCACTCGGCTTGCCCGCCGCCACGGAAACCCATGCTGCTGAACCCCGCCTTGTTTCGACCGCGATCGCTGATGGCGCGGCTCGTGAAATTCCTGACTGGCGCAACCGGATTGCTGATCGCGATCACGATCGGCACCCTGCTGGTGCGCATGGTCAGCTCGGTCACGCTGGCGCATCTGCTCGATCCGAGCGCGTTCGGCCTGATGGGGATCATCAACTCGATCTTCTTCACGATCGTGATGCTCACCGACCTCGGCTTCCAGGCGCATGTCGTGCGGCATCCCGACGGCGACGATCCATATTTCGGCGACGTCATCTGGACAATCCACATGACCCGGGGGTTGGCCATCTGCCTGTTCAGTGTCCTTGCGGCGCCGGTCCTTGCCATGCTGCTGCACAAGCCCGAACTGGCCTGGCCGCTGGCCGTGGCCTCGCTCACGCTCGGCATCAACGGCCTGACGTCGCTGGCCTTGTTCACGACATTGCGCCGCGGCGGCGTCCGACGTCTGTCGATATTCGAATTCGCGCTGGTCGTGTTCCAGACGGCCGCGAGCATCCTGCTCGCGATGTGGCTGCGCAGCGCCTGGGCGCTGGTCTATGCGATGCTCGCCCAATCGGTGCTGCGGACGGTCCTGAGCTACTTCGTTTTCCACAATCCCCGCCGCCGGCTCGCGCGCGACCGCGCGATTTCGAGCGAGTTCTTCGCTTTCTCCCGCGTCGTGATGATGTCGAGCACGACCACGCTGATCCTGTCGCAGGCGGATCGCTTCGTGCTCGCGCGCGCCTTCACCCTCGCCGAATTCGGTCTTTATGCGATCGCGATAAACCTTGCGACGGCGCCGGCCAGCTTCGTCAATTCGTTCGTCACGCGCGTCACCTACCCGATATTCGCGCGAACGTGGAACCGCACGCCCGAACGCCTGCCTCAGGTCTTCTATACGGCCGGTCGCAAGACCGCGTGGCTCTACGCGGCGGGCTGCGGCGCGCTGGTCGGCGCGGCACCCCTGATCGTGCACATCCTCTATGATCCCCGCTACGCGCAGGCAGGCACCTTTCTGTCCCTGCTCGCCGTGTCGGCAGTGCTGAAGCTGCCGACTTTCTCCACGTCGATGATGATGACCGCGATCGGCAAGGTCAGGACGACCCTCTATGTCAACATCGTGCGGATCATCTGGCTGGCGACAGTCGGCACTCTGGCTTTTCTGAAATTCCATGCGATCGGGCTGATCGCCACGGTCGGCCTGATCGAGGTCCCGGCGCTGCTCTACAGCTGGTACGTGCTGCGCCGGGAAGGGATCCTCAATTTGCGCGAGGAATTCACCTATCTGACGATAGCCGCCGCAAGCGCGAGCGCGCTTGGCAGCTGCACCTACCTGCTTCTTCCGCGCTGAGAATCTGATGACTTTTGTCGTACCTGATTTGTCGTTGCGAGGAGCGCAGCGACGACGCAATCCAGCCTCGACGGCGCCCATTGGATTGGGTGGCCTGCGGCCGCCTTCGGCTCGCCCGCCCGCAATGCCCATGCCCTTTCAGTCAAAAATCATCCTGCCCTGACTGCCGGCTTGGGGACGTTCCCCCGCTCCGCGGCCGAAGCGAAGGGCGATCTGCCGCTACGCGGCGCGCGCCCGCCGCACGAGCGACGCGGCAGCCTCGCTCGCCAATATCCTCAGCACCGGGGCGGTGAGACCAGCGCGAAGCTGGCGCGCCTCGCTCAGCACGGCGGGATAGCGCGGCAGGGGCGTCTTGTTGCGCGGGCCGGTCCTTTCCGCGCCGACGAGCATCTGCGCGTAGAAATCGCGCGCGTTGCGCTCGGCGCGTGCCGAAGGCCGCGTCCCCAGCGCATGTTCGAGAAATTCGCGCACTTCGAGCGATTCGCGAATGAAATCGGCCGCGCGCGTGCGTCTCCGCACGTTGCTGGTGTGATTGCGGAAGTAGCTGAGGCGATCGGGCACGCTCGCAAAGTCCGAATGCATCAGCATCTTGCAATAGGTGAACCAGTCCCCGCAAATCTTCATGTCGGTAACCGGTCCCCCGATCGCTTCCAGCGCGGAACGCCGGAAGAGCGCGCCGCTGGCGTTGGGAATAACGTTCCACGGCGTCATATATTTGGCACAGAAGGCGCGCCCCTCCATGAAAAGCGGTCCGGCGAGGAATGGGTTGGGCCCATATGCGGCGACGGGTCGCTTGTCCCATTCGTCGAAATAGCCACCCTGCAGAACCCCTTCGCCATTTACCCGCGTGGTCATCGCCATCGCG
>DATMIP010000320.1:0-2276 GCA_035554515.1 Sphingomonas sp.
GGTAAGCTCGTCGCCGGAAACCGCGCCCGATCTTGCAAGGCTCTGGCGCCGCGCGAGATCCACCCGCGCCTTTTCATAGGAGGCCTGTGCTGCGACCATCTCGGCGTGGGCGCGTTCGATGTCACTGACGCGGGCACCCACCTGGGCCTGCAGCGCGCCGCCAGTCGCGCGCGCCTGCAGGAATTCGCGCTCCGCCTGCGCGAGGTCGGCCGCGGCGCGGTCGACCGCGATACGGGCATCGGCGGGGTCGATCGTGACGAGGATGTCGCCTTGATGAACGATCTGGGTATTCGCAACGCGCACGCTTTGCACCGCGCCGGCAACCAGCGGCGTGATCTGGGCGGTGTCGGCGCCGACATAGGCATTGTCGGTCGAGACATGGCGCACGCCGATCAGGAAATGGTAGAGCGTGATGACCAGCGCCACGGCCACGACGATCGCCGCGAGGATCGTCAGCCACTGTTTGCGCCGCTCGGCCATCGTGCGCTTGGCGGGAGTGTCGTTGGCGAGCGGCAAGTCACCGCCATCACCGCCGATCTGGGAGTCGGCCATCTGGGGATTTGGTTGATCGGCCATCTGCCTGCTCCCTGCAATTCAAACGCCGCCAAAGCCGCCGCCGAGCGCGCGCACGAGCGCGACATCCAGCGTAAAGGCCCGTGCGGAAAGATCGGCGTCGCGGCGGCGCGCGACGATCAGCGCCTGCTCTGCCGTCAGCACGTCAAGATAAGGGGAAAGACCGGCGCGATAGCGCAGGCGGGCGATTTCGAAGGCGCGTTGGCTGTCGGCAAGGGAGGCGCGGGCGTCGCTGGCCTGGGCGCCGAGCGCGCCACGGCTCGCGACCGCATTGGCGACGTCCTCCAGGGCGTTGATCAATGTGCGGTCATAATCCGCGACCGCGGCATCATAATCTGCGCGTGCGACGCGGTAATCGCCCTGGCGACGGCCGCTATCGAAGATCGGCAGCGTCACGGCGGGGCCGAAATTTCCATATGTCGAGCCGCTCTTGAGGACATTGCCAAAGCCGAGCGCCTGCAGCCCGATCAATCCGTTGAGGCTGATGTCGGGATAGAATGCGGCATGCGCGACCTTGATCCGCTCCGCCTGGGCCTCGACCCGCGCACGCGCCGCAACGATGTCGGGCCGGCGGCCGACCAGATCGATCCCCGCCGAAGCCGGCAACGCTTGGGACGGGAGGTTGCCAAGCTTCGGCCGTACGATTGACAGCGCGCGGTCGGGCCCGGCGCCGACCAACGCGGCGAGCCGGTTGCGCGTGAGGGCGATTTGCTCGTCAATGGCGCTGAGATCGGCCCGCGCGGCCGGAACCGCTGCCGCAGCCTGGCGCAGCTGTCCCTGCGTGTCGATGCCGTTGCGTACGCGATCGGACACAAGGCCGAGCGTGTCCTGCTGAATGCGGAGCGCTTCATCCGCGACATCGCGCTCCGCATGGAGCCGGGCGAGATCGGCATATGTGGCGGCGATCGACGCGGCCAGCGCGAGGCGCGCCTCGGCCGCCTCGACCCGGGCGGCACTGCGATCGGCGAGCGCGGCGCGCAACTGGGCACGATTGCGACCCCATAGGTCGAGATCGAGACCGAAGCGGCCATTGATGGTCCCGGTATCCTTCCAGCCCTGGGGCAGAAATGCACGTGGGAAGCCATTATTATAGCTCTGCTTGACCTTGCCGCCGGTCGCCTCGGCGTTGACCGTCGGTCCAAGATCCGCGCCCGCGCTCCGCGAGAGGCCCTCCGCGCGCGCCAGCCGGGCGGCGGCGGCGGCAATGTCGGGCGAACCGGCGACACCTTCCTCGATCAATGCGTCGAGTTGCGGATCGCCATAGGTCTTCCACCATCCATCGCCGGGCCATTGGCCGTTCTGGTCGGGCAGGCTGCGCTGCGCGGCAAAGCTGGACGCGGCACGTGGAACTGGCGCGGCACCAAGATTGGGCACGCACGCCGCCAGGGGCGCGAGCGCGGCCAACGCGAGCAGCCTTGCACCGTGGGAAGCCATCGGGATCGAAAATCCGTACCGTTGCGTACGCGAAGGAGATGGGCTTTGGCCGCGTACTTGTCAACCTGAAATCGTACTATATAGTATCAACATGGAGCTTATCTCTCCCCCAAGCCGACGCGAGGCTCGGAAGGCCGATCGACGACGCGCGATTCTGGAAGTCGCCGAGCGTTCGTTCAGGGAGCGTGGCTTCGCGGATACATCGATGTCCACAATAGCTGCCGAGCTTGGCGGTTCCAAGACAACCTTGTGGAGCTACTTTCCATCCA
>DATMIP010000321.1:0-7247 GCA_035554515.1 Sphingomonas sp.
TCCCACCTGACGTTTACGGCGTCAGAGGATATTCCGGAAAACGGCCATGGCGGTTCCACCACCGACTCCTGATCCCGCCAAGGCCGCGCTGCGGGAGCAGCTGCGCACAGACCGTGCTGCCCATGTCGCGGCACTCGGTGCGGAGGGCGCACGCGCTGCCGCCGACGCGGCCGCCGCCAATATGCTGGCGCACATCCCGGCGGGAGCGACGGTTTCGCTTTATCTGGCGCTGCAGGACGAACTCGATCCCGAACCGCTGATCGCCGCGCTGCACGCACGTGGCCATGAACTCGCCCTGCCGACCCTGTTCGATCGCACCACGATGCGCTTTCTCGCCTGGGCGCCGGGCGACCCGCTTGAGCGCGGCCCGATGCGGCTGCGCCAGCCATTGCACTCCGCCGCGCCCCGCGCGCCGGACCTTATCGTCACGCCATTGCTCGGTTTCGATCGCGCCGGCCGTCGGATCGGCTATGGCGCGGGCCATTATGATCGTGCCTTTCAGCAATTTCCCGGCGCGCACCGCATCGGCCTTGCCTGGGCGATGCAGGAGGTTGATCGCGTGCCGCACGATCCGTGGGACGTTGCGCTCCACGCAATTGCCACCCAAAGCGAGTTTGTCGCGATATGAAACCAACATGGCGCAAGCCTGCCGGCATGGGACTGATCCTTCTGCTCATCCTGTTCTGGGCCGGGCTCGTCACCAGCCTTGGGGTCCAGATCGCGCGCCTGCCATGGCCAATCGAAGCTTTGGTCTATTGCGTCGCCGGCATTGCCTGGATCGCGCCGCTCAAGCCGCTTCTCTTCTGGATGGAGCATGGCCGCTGGCGTTAAAGCAGCGCAGTGGAGAGGAGATTTGGCATGGACCAGGTCACGGGCGGCTGCCTTTGCGGCAGCGTCCGAATTGTCGCATCGGGACGCCCATATCGGGTCGGCATTTGTCACTGTCTCGATTGCCGCAAACACCATGGGACGCTTTTTTCCGCATCCGCGGTCTTCCCGCAGGATGCGGTGACGATCGAGGGTGAAACACGCGATTATGGCGGGCGGTTTTTCTGTCCCCGCTGCGGTTCATCCGTTTTTGCGCGCACCGCGGACGAAATCGAGGTGCATCTGGGCTCGCTGGATGCTCCTGACCAACTGATTCCAACCTACGAAAGCTGGATCGTCCGCCGCGAATCGTGGTTGCTGCCGTTTCCGCTCGCGCGTCGGTACGAGCGCGATCGTGACGCCACCAGTCGCTTCGAGGAATAGGTTGCCCGAACGGCGCGTGCCCCACGCGGGACAAGCGATCATTTGGCAATGGTGCGTTCGGCGCCCAAGGCGGTCATCGTGGTGGAGGTTTCGTTAACCCTTTTTATGGTAGTCAGCGATCATGAGCGACGTGGCATGCGAAGATCCCTGGCGGCAGCTATATGACGGCATAGCGCGCGTTCTTCTCGACAATCGTCTTGAGCCGACGCCGACCAACTATGCGATGGCGCATCGTTATCTCACCGCGCACGATCGGACCTTCAACGGATCGATTGACCGCGCTATCCAGCAAGGCGGCCTTTCGGCCGCGTCAGCCGCCGCGATGATCGCCGAACGCTCGGTCGAACTTTCCGCCTCCGATCTGCAGATAATGGTCGCAGATGCGCAGGCGCGTCTCACCGAAGTCAGCGAGATCGTTTCCATTTCGCGCGAGGCCGCCGCCGATTACGGCCAGGCGCTCGCGACCAACGCGGCCGATCTCAAGGCCGGCGTCGCGCCCCAAACGGTAACGAGCGCGCTGATGGGCCTGACCCATTCGATGATCGAACGCACGCGCGGCGTCGAGGAGCAGCTGCGCATTTCCTGTGAAGAGATACGCCAGCTGCGCGACAGCCTTACCGAAGCGCAGGACGCCGCCAATCGCGACGCGCTGACCGGCCTGCCCAATCGCCGGGCGCTTGATACGCGCCTCGCCGCCGCCACCGACACCGCCCGTCGCTCGGGCCGCCCTTTCTCGATCGCCATCTGCGACATCGATCATTTCAAGGCATTCAACGATCGTTTCGGCCACCAGATCGGTGACGAAGTGATCAAGTTCGTCGGCACCAGCCTGGCCAAGGATGGCGGCGAGCGCCTGTTCGCGGCGCGTTATGGCGGCGAGGAATTCGTCGTCCTTTTTGACGGCTCCGATGCCAGGCAGGCCGGCGCCGAGATCGACAAGATCCGGGCTGCGATCGGAGCACGCGAACTCAAGATCAACGCCACCGGGCAGACGCTGGGGCGGCTGACCTTCTCTGCCGGCATCGCTCAACTTGGGGCAGAAGACGAAGGTTCATCGTCGATGCTCAAGCGGGCGGATCTCGCACTGTACGAAGCCAAGCGCGCGGGCCGCAATCGGGTTGTGGTCAGCTAATCCACCGCGATCAGCGCTGCCAGCAATTCCGCCAGCCGCATACCTGCCTCCCCGATTCGTCTTTCCGCGACATTGCGTGCCCGTTCGACATAGTCGGGCGACAGCGGCGGCGCGTCGACAGGGTGGCGCGCCGCGCGAAGGCCGTCGCCTTGATAGGCAATCTCCGCCGCCAGCCGCTCGCTCTCGCGCACCCAGCCATGAAATTGCCGCTTTGGCGGCCCCTCTCCCGTCGGCGGCGGCTGCCGTGTCACGGCGCTGAAGGCCTCCCGGGCGATTTCGGCCGCGCCATCCGCTTCGCTGCCCGGACGGTCGGCCGCCCCGTCCCAGAAGAGGTGAAAATTTCGGGGCTCGACACCAGGACCCGCACGCACCCAGCCGATCGACCCGGCCTTGTCGCTCACGGGAAAATGCGCGTCCATGCGATGGCCCGCGTGGAGCGGCTGATGGACGTCGCCAACGATATGAAACACCCAGCATAAAGCCACCGCCCGCCTCGCCGGACTGGATCGGGTGTCGCGCGCGATCCGCAGATTGCGGTTGAAAGCGCGCTCCATGGAGCCGAAGCGCAGCGGCGCGAACAGGGTCCATCCCGATACTACGCGCAGCTCATGGTGCCAGCCGGGATGGTCATAGGCGCTATGGCGGATATCGTCCGGCCATCGCGCCATCAGCACGAACAGAGTGCGATCGCGCACGGCGCCCGTCAGATCGCGCAGCGCAGCGTCGAAGCGCGCGCGATCGGGATGATGCGCGATCAACGCCCTGATCGCATCCACGGCTGTCGGGTGCTTCTCGACAAGCACATCATAGGCGAGCGCACCGCTCGCCATATGCCCCTGCGCACTCCAGGCGGCGGCCGGCGTGCACGGCAGCGCCGCCAGCAAGGCGGCCAACAACCATCCCGATCGAGATATTGTCCGTTCGAAAGGATGGCGCGAGTGACGGGGCTCGAACCCGCGACCTCCGGCGTGACAGGCCGGCGCTCTAACCAACTGAGCTACACCCGCATGGGGCAATCCTTGCGGAGACGCGCCGACTAGAGAGCGGGAGGGGGGCTGTCAACCGCTACGACCCATGTTGATTCTGCCTGGCGCGGGCCAGAAATATTTCATGGTGCGCAACACCGATCAGGCGCCGATTCAGGCGCCCGGCGGATCGGGCGGCATGGGGGTGGAGGATTCCGGAACCGGGCTCGTGAGCGTGCCTTCCTCGAACAGGAAACCGGCAATGTCGGGCTTGCCGGCGGCATCGAGTACCGTCTTCATGATGATCAGGATCGGGACCGCCAGCAATGCGCCGACCGGTCCCCAAACCCACCCCCAGAAGCTCAGCGAGACCAGGATCAGCAACGGATTGATCGTCAGCCTGCGGCCGACCAGCGCGGGCGTAATCAGGTTCGATTCGATCAAATGACAGCAGACGAACGTGCCGACCGGCAAGGCCGCATACCAAGCATCGCGAAATACCATCAGGCCGCCCAGCGTGAGCAGCGTCGAGGCCATGATCGGGCCGAGATAAGGCATATAGTTGAACAGTGCGACGATCCCGCCCCACATCACCGGATCGGGGAGACCGATCAGCCAGAAGGCGAAGGCGACCAGCACCCCAAGACTGATATTGATGATCGTGATGGTCGACAGATAGGCCGACGTCGCATCGACCATCTCCTGGATCACGCGTGCCGTCGTCAGCGCGCTGGTGAAACTGCCGCGGCTCGTGATCGTCTGGCGGCGCATCCGCGTCCAGCCGGACAGGAAGAAGAACACCACCAGCACGGCAAAGAAAATCTGCAGGATGGCCACCGGCGCCGAGCTTGCGACCACGTCGAGCAGGGAAGTCGGCTTGCCGAGCGACACCACCATCTGGCGCCCGCTCTTTCCCAGGAAGGTGGCCTGCGTATTGTCGACGAACCGGTTCAG
Organism: Sphingomonas sp.; assembly: GCA_035554515.1. GTDB lineage: Bacteria > Pseudomonadota > Alphaproteobacteria > Sphingomonadales > Sphingomonadaceae > Sphingomonas_I. The sequence goes on from DATMIP010000321.1 coordinate 4,303, forward strand.
GCTCGAATACATTTCCAGCAGGGGGCGCAAATTGTGGCGGATCCGCACCACGCGTTCGGGCAACAGCGCGAACCAGCCCGATGCTGGGACGATGATCGCGGCGACGGCCGCATTGGCGACGCCGAGAAAGATGGCGATCGACAGGAAAGCGGCCAGTGGTGAGGGCACGCGCCGCCGTTCGAACCATTCGAGCATCGGTACGAGCGCGATCGCGATCACCAGCGCCGCCGTGACGGGCAGGAAGAATGCGGCGCCGGCCTGCAACGCGAAAGGCAAAGCGATCGCGATGCCGATGCCGCCGAACAGCGCGATGGCAGCCAACAGCCGGTCGCGGCGCAAAGCTTCGGCGGCACGACCCGAGATAAGCCCCTGAAGAAAGGACGTGCTCGGCCGCTCTTCCACCCTTGCCCTCCCTGCCGAATCGCTCCTGCGATGCGCACCTTAATGTCATGCCCGAATCCCGCCCGGGAAGGGAAGGATTCACGCCAGCTCCCGCAATTTTGGCAACGACCGGTACCGTGAGATCACGCTTCCGGTGACATCATTTGGTCATATATCCTCTGTTCGTCCTGCCCGTGTAACGATTCATCGTGGTTTCGTTGACGCGGCCGGATTGAGCGGGGAAATGGCGACAGCACAAGGTCGCAAGGGCACGCTTCCCTGGTCCAGCCGACAAGACGTAAAACTCGCAGCCGTCGCATAGTATCGCGCCGGCCATGCGGTTTCGCGCATGTTGAAGAGTTCTGAATGTTCACCAAGCGTCTTTCTACGCTTGCTACCGGTGGGGCTATTGTTCTCACCATTTGCGGCGCCGCTATTCCGGCTTCGATCAGCTACGCGGCCGAAACAGTCAGTGCGCCTCGTTTGACTTACGATTTGACGGCCACGGCACCCGCCGACGCCGCCGCCGCGGTCCAGCCAGCCGTCCAGCCGGCCGCGGTGTCACAGAATGATGTGGACGCGGTCCAAAGCCCGGCTGCAGTCGATGCCGCCTCGGTGGAATGTATGGCGAAGGTTGTTCTGCACGAGGCAGGCAATCAGCCACGCGTTGGCAAGATCGCAGTCGCGCAGACCCTGGTGAACCGCCTCAAGGCCGGCGGCCGCTTCGGTGGCTCGATCTGCGAGGTGGTCAATCAGAAGGGCCAGTTTTTCCGTATCGCCAGCTTTCGTCCCCGCCGCGACACCGACGGCTGGCAGGAAGCGGTGGAAGTCGCGCATGAGGTTCTGGCCGATCGCGCCGAGCCGGTCGCGCCGGGCGCGATGTTCTTTCGCGCCAATTATGCGCGCACCAATGCCTTTTTCCGCACGCGCCAGCGCGTGACGACGGTCGGCGCGCACGTCTTCTACCGCTGATTGGCCGGGCCGCTCGCGGCCTCGTTCTCCCCGGCCCCTTCATGGAAGCGCGCGCCCTCGGCACGCTTCCATTGCGTGTGGATCGCGTCGCGCGGAAGCCCAATTCCGATCGCGCCGGTGAACTCCACCCATTGATCGGCGAGTGTCGCCGCCTGTGCCTGGAACGGGCTCGGCGGCTGCTCGTCGATCCAGTCGCGCAGCGATACCGCGTTCGCCGCCAGCAGGAACAGTGCCGCGATCGCGACCACCACGCACGTCCAGCCAAGCGCGTTTGCCTCGATTTCGGGTTCCGGCAGATCGATCGGCGAGGGAGCATGCATCGGTCGGTTTCCTAAAATTGGTAATAGATGAAGGGCGCAACCCCTTCAAAGCGCATCGCGTCCACGATCAGGATCGTCGCGCCGACCAGCAGGCCCAGCGCCGGCGCCGGCCACGCTCGAAGCCTCAGCGCGAGCTGCTGGCCAAGGTCGCTCGGCGCGAAATGGATCGCCATTCCGAACAGGATCAACGCGCACGCCATCGGGGTCAGCACGTCGCTAATCCCTCCGCCCGCCGCGATCCCGGTCAAATAGGCGATAGCGGCGCCGAATGACTCGGCGCGGAAGAATATCCAGCCCAGAACGACGATATGGAAGGTGACAAGGATCGCCAAAACCTTGGGCGGAGGCGGCATCCACGGCGGGCGCACGCGCACCCATAGCCGCTCCAGCACGAGTATGCCGCCATGCAGTCCGCCCCAGATGACAAAGGTCCATTTGGCGCCATGCCACATTCCGCCGAGCAGCATCGTCAGCAGCACGTTGAGGCATTGGCGGGCGGTGCCTTTGCGGTTGCCCCCGAGCGCGCCGATATAGAGATAGTCGCGCAGCCAGCTCGACAGGCTGATATGCCAGCGGCGCCAGAAATCCTGGAGCGAAGCGGCACGATATGGCTGGTTGAAGTTGAGCGGGAATCGATAGCCCAGCAGCGCCGCGATCCCGATCGCCATGTCGCTATAGGCCGAAAAATCACAGTATATCTGAACCGCATAACCGTAAGCCGCGGCGATCAGGTCGATCCGCGAATGCGCCGCCGGATCGAAGAATATCGGGTCGACCAGCCCGGTCGACAGCTCCGATGCCACGACCGCTTTCTTGAACAGCCCCCACAGGATCAGGATCAGTCCCATGGTCGCCATGTCGCGCGTCAGCCGCGGCGTCGTCGCGAATTGCGGCAGCAGGTCCGAACCGCGCACGATCGGTCCCGCCACTAGGTGGGGGAAGAAGGACATGAGCAGGGTCACGTCCAGCAGCCGCGCCGCCTCCAGCCGGCGGGCGTGGACATCGACCAGGTACGACATGCCCTGGAAGGTGAAGAATGATACCCCGACCGGCAGCACCACCTGCATCAGCGGAAGATCGCGCTCGACGCCCGCGGCGCGCAGCACATCACCCAGCTGCTCGATGAAAAACCCGTAATATTTGAAAAAGCCGAGCAGGATCAGATTGCCGGCGACACCGGCGATCAGGATCGCCTTGCGTCGTCCGTCCGCTTCCTCCGACTGGCGCGCGATTGCCCGAGCGGCGCCCCAATTGAGCAGGGCCGAACCAATC
>DATMIP010000322.1:0-4873 GCA_035554515.1 Sphingomonas sp.
GGGGGCCGCGCGGAGCGCGGGAGGTGAGGGTCTTCTTGTTCTTCCCTTCGACGAGAGAAAGAAGAAGACCCTCACCCAACCCTCTCCCGCTCGCAGGAGAGGTCTAATCGCCGGACCTTAAGCCTCTTCCTCGAACGTCACCGCGACGTCGGCGTTCGCCGACAGGCGCACCTTGTCGCCCTCCACCGCGGCGACCAGCCCGCCCGAAATATAATGATGGTGGCCCTCGTGCGCGCCGCCCTCGAAGCCTGCGCCGCTATCCGCCTTGGTGAGCTTGATCCGGTCGCCGTCGACATGATCGACCGTGCCGACATGCACGCCGTCGGCGCCGATCACCTCCATATGTTCGGTAATGTTCGACAAATCTGCCATCTCAAATATCCCTCGCTTGCAGTCCCCGCCCGCAACGCATGAGCGTTCGAAAGGACGCATCGCGGCGCAATGTCCGGCGCGGCTCAGCCGTAATAGAGCCGGTACAGCCGCCGCATCAGCCACGCCGCGCCGCCGAAGAACAGCAGCAGCAATCCCGTCAGCGACACCGCGTCGGCGACGCCGAGTTCATCGAAAATATCCTTCGCGGCGAGCACCATTTCGTGTCCGACATACGCGGCGAAGGCGAGAATGCCGGTCAGCAGCAGGAAGCGCAGCGGGACCTTCAGCCGGCCGCGCGCCCAGCCGCGCCGCACCATCGCCAGGATCGCGCCGAACAGCAGCAGCACGCCGCCCGCGAAGCTCAGCACCATGTGCGCGGATGCATGATCCGAATACCACAGATCCTCGAGACCCAGCCCGACCGTGAGCAGCATCCCGCCCATGATCAAAGCCACGCCGGTCAGCGATACCAATGCCGGCAGATCGTCACGCTCGAGATCGCGCTCGATCCATATGCCCATCGCCATGCCCGTCAGCACATAGCCGAGCATTTCCGGATAGCCATATTTGGCGATCAGCAGCAGGCGGGGGAGATCGACCGGATTTTCGATCTGGTTGCCGAGCCAGGTCGTCCGCAGCCAGGCCGACAGGGTCAGGCTGGCGAGCGCGACGATGATCGCGAACAGCGCCGGATGCGCGCGCCGCGCCACGATCCGCAATATCACGCCCGATGTCGCCGCCAGCAGCAGATAAGCGGTCAGTACGTTGAAGAATAAGCGGCTTGCCCAGATCGGCTCGAGCCCGCGGGTCGAAAGCAGCGCCTCGACGAAGCGGATCGCCGCCAGCGCCAGCACGCCGGTCGCGAGGATCAGCACATTGGTCCTGATGTTCGATCGCAGGCGTTCGGGGCTGCGCGTCACCATCGAAAGATTGAAGAAGCCGAGCCCCAGCCCGAAAATCATCGCGAAACCGGGCGTCCCGGCCCTGAATATCGGCGAGATTGTCGCCGCGAATTCGGTCCATCCGTCGCCCAGCCGCTGGATCAGGGCCGGCAGCCAGTGCGAGATGATCACGAGCAGCACGAATATGCCGCGCGTCATCGTGATCGCGTCGCTCGTTTCGGCGCGGCGGACCGGCGCCTGGGGCTCGCCGCTGCCGATGCCATCGATATTGGCGGCGATCTCGGCGATCGTGCGGCCTTCGAATATCTGCTGGGTGATCGCCTTCGAGATGCCGGCGCGCTCCATCCGCAGCATCACCGTGATCGCGCTCAGCGAATCCCCGCCCATGTCGAAGAAATTGCTGTCGCGGCTGATCGTGGTCCCGCCGAGCGCGTCGCGCCAGATCGCGGCGATCTCGATCTCGCGCGGGCTCATCGCGCCATCGTCCGGCGCCGCCTCGGCCGGGGCCTGCGTGCCCGCGCCCGGATGAGCGGCCAGTTCGGCCGCCAGCTCGGTCAGCGCATGGCGCTGGACCTTGCCGGTATCGGTGCGCGGAATCGCATCGATCTGAACCAGGCAGATATCGGCCGCGCCCAGCCCAAAGCTCGATCCCACCGCCCGCACATGCTCGGCGAGCGCGGCGGCCGGCACGGCGGCATGATGCGCCACCAGCACCGTCTGCCCGCGCAGCGCATCGGCGCGCGCCCCTACCGCGACATGCGCGCCGTCGGCGCCCAGCCGGTCGATCAGCTTCTGTTCGAACAATTCGGCCGAAACCTTGATCCCGCCCACATTCAGCAGATGGTCGGTTCGTCCGAGAAATGTCAGGAAGCCCCGTTCGTCGAGCCTGCCTATATCGTTGGTCGTCAGCCAGCCGTCGGCGTCGACCAGCCCGACCAGCCCGTCGGGCGTCAGCATGCCCTCGGCGACATGCGGCCCGCTGATGCAGATCCGGTCCTCGCCATCGATCCGCACCTTCGTTGCGCCGATCGTCCGCCCCACCGTTTCCAGTTCCTCGGTCGACGCTTCCTGGATATCGAGGAAGGTCGTGCGCGATGCCTCGGTCAGCCCGTAATGCTGGATGATCCGCGCCGCCGGGAATAATCGTCGGATCGCCTGTTTCTCGTCCGCGGACATTGGCTGGCTGCCAATCTCCAGCCAGCGCAGTTTGCGCGCCACCTTGCGCGGGATCAGATCGGGGATCGACATCAGCGCGCGCAGCAGGGTCGGCACCGCCGACAGCGCATTGATCTCGTCCGCTTCCAGCATGCGCGCGAATTCGGTCGGATCGAAGCCACGCGCGGGCACGAACAATCGCCCTCCCGTCGCCGCTATCACGCGCGCGCGCCCCAGCCCGAACGAATAGGTCGGGGGCACGCCCAGATATTCGCTGATCTCGCCGTCTATCTCCATCGCGGAGATCAGCCGGTCGGTCACGTCGGCGAGCGCGCGGTGCGACAGCAGGATCGCCTTGGGCGTGCCCGTCGTACCCGAACTGAAGCTCACCTGTGCCGGCCTGTCCTCGCGGATCGGCGCCTGCTTCGTCGAAAACCAGCCGCCGCCGGCCGCCGGCCTGATCAGCTCCTCGAACTCATGCCCCGCGGGCGCCGCGCTTCCCGGATCGATCGGTACGGCGATCCGTCCGTCGCGATAACATGCGAAAACCGCATCGATATAGGCGACCGAGACGATCTTCTCGATCCCGACGAGCCGGTAAGGCGCCGCGGCGGCCATCCGGGTCAGGCGAGCGGGGTACGGACGGGGAGGCTCTGCGCCCGCGCCATCGCGACGTGCAGCTTGCGCGCGCCCTTGAACGGCAGCCGGCCATGCGCGAACCGCATATTGTCGAGGATCAGCACGTCGCCCGCCCGCCAGAACATCGCGGTCTGGTTATCCAGGAAAGCCTGGCGCACCGCCTCCACATCCTCGTCCGCGATCGGCGATCCGTCGCCGTAAAAGGCCTGGCGCGGCAGCCGGTCGCGGCCGAACGCCTCGATGATCTGGTCGTGTGCCGCCGGATCGAGCGCGGTTTCATGGAACAGATGCGCCTGGCTGAAATAGATCGGCCGGCCGTCTTCCGCCGCGATCGTCCCTTGCGCATTATGCGTGGTGATCAGCGCGTCGCCATCGAGCCACTCGACCTTCATCCCCAGCCGGCGCCCGACCTCCTCGACATCGCCGCGATCCTGCGTCTGGAATGCGGTCTGCCAGGGGATGTCGACCCCGCGCTGGAAGGTGCGGCGATAGGTCACGCCCTTGTCGGTGAACGGCCGCAGCCGATCGCCCAGCTGGCGGCTCACCGCGTCGATGTCGCAGATCGTCGTCTGCCCGCCTTCCTCGGCGACCACCAGCGAATGGAACGCCACGTAGCGCGGCCAGGTCGCCATATAAGCCATCTCGCTATGGAGCTGGATCGTGCGCGGGCTTGGATATTCGGTCGCGGTCAATGTCTTGCCCGCGACCTTGCTGCGCGGGGTCGACCAGAAGGCGTCGTCGAGCAATTCGTCGTCGATGATCTCCAGCGCGATCTCGACCCCGTCGTCGCGGATCAGCGGGCCGCGCAGCAGCACCGCGCCGGCCTCCGCCAGCGCCTCGCGCGCATCGTCTTCCCAATTGCCGGCGCCCAGCGCGCGCCCGTCGGCGATCGCGATTTTGGGGATCAACTCGCCGAAATCCTGCAACATCCTGGCACTTCCCCCACGGATCTGTCCGCGCAACGCAGGCTGCCTTACGAGCCGAGTCGCGAGACGGTCAATCCGAATCTGCCGCGCCGCAGCATCCTCTTTCGACCATTTCCCCGGCTCCCGGACCCGGTTTCGGTTTCGGAAACAGGCGCGGCGCCAAGCCCGTCGGGTCCTGTCCACAGCCTTGCTCTTTGCTGTGGACAAGCCGCTAATCGGCCTAGACTTTGTGCCGAATGAGCGTAGCCTTCCCCCACATGTCGGGTTGTTCGCTGTTCGTTCGCGAACTCTGACTCGGGGCAGCAATCGGGGCAGGGGACAGAAAGTGACGTCGCCGAAGAACATCATCATTGTCGGCATCGCAGGGCTGGCGCTCGTACTCGCGACCCTTTTGTTCAGCGGCAAGGGCGATCGCCCGATGTCGCCCGGCACGCGTATCGTGCTGTTCCTCCTGCTCGCGATCGTGACGGGGCTCAGCCTCGTCCTGGCCTCGCGCCATGGCTGGTAGGGTCCGGCCGATGCCGCCTGGCCTGCGCGTCATGGCGCTGCTCGGTATCCTGATCGGTGGGATCGGCCTGCCCGTGTTGCTCGTGCCCGGCGCGGTCCGCGCGCGGCTGGGACTCAAAAATACGCCCCCAATGATCTATATATTGCGCATCCTCGGCACGATGCTGGTGGCGCTCGGCCTGATCCTGATCGTGTTCGCGATGGTGTTCTGGAAGACGGCCGCATGACGAGCAATTGGACGATCTGCACGCGGCGCGCGGCGCGCCTGCTCCTCCTCGTCGCCCCGCTCATCCTCGCCGGCTGCGCGACCCAGATGAAGGGCGCGGTCCAGCCCGCGGCGCCCGGCTTCCTGTTCGGCCTCGTCCAGGGCTT
>DATMIP010000323.1:0-6274 GCA_035554515.1 Sphingomonas sp.
CTGGCGCCTCCCCCAAGGCGCGGTCTGGCACCCCCTGCGATCAGGCGAAGGTCATGCTGACCTTGCGGCGGCGGAGCGTGGCACCGATCATGCCAAAGCCACCGATCATCATCGCCCAGCTCGACGGCTCGGGAGCTTCGCTCACCAGCGCACCGGTCTTGAAGACCACCAAATCCGAACTGGCATTATAGGCCAGGTGAATCTGGTCGATGCCCTCGGCTGCATTCAGCACGTAGAAAGCGGTACCCTCGCCCGGTCCACCCTGACCGTTGCCATAATGAACGCCGATATAGGTCGTGCCGTAAATAGTGTTCAACAGGTTGACGTCATGCGCGCCGCCGAGGCCATTTACCTTTTCGACGATCTGGTCGAAATCGCCACCCCAGGTCAGCCCCAGGTCACCCAGGTGAGTGATTTGAGCTGCCGTCGACGCTGCCTTGTTGTTCAGCAGATTGCCCGCGAAGAAACCCTGGCAGGAGGTGGCATTCGTTACAATCTGTGCCGCGTTCGTGAAGCTGATATCAGTATTCGCGCAGGTCGTTGCCGACGCTGCACTCGCCAAAAGCGCGCCACCGATAATCATAACGGCTTTAGTTAACGAACGTGTCATTTTTACCCCCAACGCAAGAAACAATATCATTGCACTACATGACAGTTCGGGTCTTATCTAGTAAATTGATGGTTAATGCGAAATCCGATGGTTAACGAAGGGTCTTGCACGGCGTGAACAAGAATAGCGGCACGGCAATCCGTTGTTGGAAGGCTAATCCAATCAATGACATCACGAACTGTTGGAGGACAGGCGAAGCTTATCTTGCCCTATCGAGCGCAATCCCGGCAAGATTATGATGACGGCCGACATGCCTGAGGCGTATCCGGTCGAACTTCGCCTTTTCGGCCAGGAAGACAACCAGATGGCGTCGCAGCGTGGCTGATCGGCATTTGGCCTTGCCCATGCTCTGGTTCACGACCAGCGCGGAATCCCCGATCAGAATGATGTCGCGCGCGCCGAGGCCGCGCGCCACCTCGAGCGCATGGAGCAGGGCCAGCCATTCGGCATCGTCGTTCGTCCCGACCCCGAGCCCCGCCGCGCGGTAGATTTGCCCGCGCGCGACCACCGCGATTTCGATCGGGCCGGGATTGGGCTGGCACCCTCCGTCGAAATACAGCTTCAGCGCACCGTGCGCTCGTCCCGATCGCGGCATGTTGTGGCCTCCATCGAGGAGCTTGCTGTTGACGCAGACGCATAATGCGCATCACAGCCACGCTCAAAGTCACAAATACATATTGATGCGGGTGCAAAAGGTCGGCGTCGTCTGGAGACGGAAGCGATCAGAGGCTTGAACGAGACCAGCGCATGAATGTCCGGATTTACTGCCGTACCGATTATGCCCCGTCCAGTAGCTTGCTCCCTATGGGTGGGCATGCACCGGCTCGGTCCCGATTGCCGGCCGTCGCGAAGCGGAAGCCCTGATGCGCGAACGGCCCCGTCGCCTGCTCCTCTCGATCCACGACGTCACTCCGGACTCACTTGGCCAGGTCGAACGGCTTCACGCGCATCTTTGCGATCGCGCCGGTACGTGTCCGATCGCACTGCTGGTGGTACCTGAGCATTGGCAAAGCGTTCCGGTAGCCGGCGCCGCGACGTTCAGGCACTGGCTGCGTGCCCGCCACCAGGCCGGCGATGAGATCCTTCTCCACGGCTGGCATCATCGCGACAGCGGCGCGCGCGCCGGCTGGTTCACGCAGTGGAAGGCGACGCGGCTGACCGCCGGCGAGGGCGAGTTTCTCAAGCTGGACAGGGTCGAAGCGCTGCGCCGGCTGCGCGATGGACGCGCCTTGCTCGAAGACATTATCGGCGCGCCCGTGCCCGGCTTCGTCGCGCCGGCGTGGCTTTACGGCGAAGGCGCGCACGCCGCGCTGCGGGAGGCCGGATTCGCCTTTGCCGAGGACCATTTCCGCGTCTGGGCCCCCGGAGGCGGCGAGATATTCGCGCGGGGGCCGGTGGTGACCTGGGCCAGCCGCAGCCGGGCACGCAAGGCCGGTTCGCTCGCCTTCGCGGCGCTCGCGCGCGCGACGCTGGCGAGCCTCCCGACGATCAGGATCGCCGTTCATCCGGCAGACACCGGCGAGGCTGCAATCATGGACAGCATCCGCGCGACGACGGGCCATTTCCGCAAAACCCACCGGCCGTCGCGCTATCTGGATTTGGCCGCCAGTGGCGCGCCGGATACCCGCATGTCTCCACTTCGAACGGCTTGACAGGGACGGTTGCATGGGATCGTTACCGACTGTTCTGGAGCCCTCGATCGCAGGGCTCGAACTGCACCGGCCCGGCCGGATGCCCTGGCAGCGTCTGCTCGCGATCACTTTGTCGCTCGCGCTGCTGATAGCGCTCGGGCTGGTTCTTCGGGAGCAGGGCTTTGCCCGCCTGCGCGGCGCGCTGCCGCACGCGCCGGCATTCTGGATCGCCTTCGCTTTCTATTATTTCGCCCTGCCGGTATCGGAATGGGTGATTTACCGCCGGCTGTGGAGGCTCCCGCCCGCTGCCTTCGCCGCCCTCTTGCGGAAACTGGTCAGCAACGAAATGCTGCTTGGCTATTCCGGCGAACTGTCTTTCTATCTTTACGCGCTGCGCAGCGGGCGGCTTGCCGCCAGCCCGTTCAAGGCGATCAAGGACGTCAGTATCCTTTCGGCGATGGCGGGCAATGTCGCGACCCTGCTGATGGTCGCGGTCGCCTGGCCGATCTGGCGGAGCTGGCGGCCCGGCTTCATGCCCGCCGGAAGCCTGCCCTCGCTCGGCCTGCTGCTGGCGCTCTGCGTGCTGCTGATGGTGCTGCGCCGCCGGATCTTTTCGCTCCCTCCGCATCACCTGCGCTTCGTGGGCAGCGTGCACCTGATCCGCGTGGCATTCACTACCGCCTTGCTGGGGATCATGTGGACGGCGGCATTGCCGCAGGTTCCGGTGGCGATCTGGATCGCGCTCGCCGCGCTCCAGCTGGTCGTATCCCGCCTGCCGTTCGTTCCCAACAAGGATATTGTCTTCGCGGGTACCGCCATGCTGTTCGTCGGGCAGGCAACCCCGATCGGGGCGCTGATGGCACTGGTGGCGTCGTTGCTGGTCGCCGCTCATCTGTTCATCGGCCTCGGCCTCATCGTCACCGACGTCGCCGGCGTGGCTGAAAATAAATGACCGGTGCGATCTTCCTCGCGCTCGCCTCTCCTGCCCTGGGGACTGCGGCAGGCGCCTGCCTCGGGGGTGAGGCCGCCTCCGAAATTCGCGTCAATGTCGACGGTCTGAAGGATCGGCGCGGGGCGCTGCGGCTCGAGCTTTACCCGGATAATGACAAGGATTTCCTGGCGGACGACACGGTGCTCCTGGCCGCCGGCAAGACTTTTGCCCGGGTCGATCGCGACGTGCCGCCGGCGGGCGAGGTCGGCCTGTGCATCCGGGCGCCGGGCGCCGGGCGTTATGCGCTTTCGCTGCTTCATGATCGTAACGGCGACCATCGCTTCGAGGCGACCGTCGACGGGGTCGGCTTCGCCGGCAACCCGCGGCTCGGCTGGTCGCGGCCGCATGCCAGCGCGGCTTCCGTCATTGTCGGCGATCGCCCCGTCCAGATCACGATCCGCCTGAATTATCTGCAGGGCCTCTCGATGCGGCCGATCGCCCGGTGATGAGGGTCGCTGACGTTTCCGCTTTTTATACCCCGGTCGGGGGCGGAGTGCGGACCTATGTCGACCGTAAACTGGCCTATGCCGAGCAGGCGGGAATCGATCTCGCCGTCATCGTGCCGGGCGCGGACGACGGGATCGAGGAGCGGGGTCGCCACGCGCGGCTGATCCGCATCGCCTCGCCGCATCTCATATTCGATCGACGCTATCGCTATTTCGCATCACCCGCCGCGGTCCATGCGGCGCTCGATGCCTTCGCGCCCGATTTCGTCGAGGCTTCGTCCCCGTGGCGCACCGCCTCGATCGTCGCGGACTGGGCCGGCACCGCGCCGCGCGCGCTCGTGATGCATGCCGATCCGCTTGCGGCTTATGCCTATCGCTGGTTCGGCAACGTCGCCCGACGCGATACGATCGATCGCGGTTTCGAATGGTATTGGGCGCATCTCCGTCGCGCCGCCAGCCGCTACGATCTCATCGTGTCGGCAAATAGCGGGCTGACCGCCCGACTCACCGCGGGCGGTATCCGCCGCGCGGCGACGATAGCGTTCGGGGTCGATCCAAATGTCTTTTCCGCCCGCCTGCGCAATGAAGCGGTCCGGCGCGAGCTGCTCGCATCGTGCGGGCTCGGCGATGCGGCGCTGCTTCTGGTTGGTGTCGGGCGGCAGTCGCCGGAGAAGAGATGGGGGACGGTGATCGAGGCGGCGGGCGTGGCGGGGCTGCAATGCCGCGTCGGACTGGTGCTGGTCGGCGAGGGCCGCGACCACGCGAAACTGGTCCGCCAGATCGGGTCCAACCCGCACGTCCGCATGGTGCGCCCAACGCGATCGCGGGAGGAAATGGCGATATTGCTGGCCAGCGCGGACGCCCTGATCCACGGCTGCGAGGCCGAAACCTTTGGACTGGTCGCCGCCGAAGCGGTGGCATCGGGATTACCGTTGATCGTGCCTGACGAAGGTGGCGCGGCTGACCAGGGCTGCGCCGACCGGGCCGAATTCTACCGTGCCGGCGACGTGGCGGCTGCCGCGGCGGCAATTGCGCGCCTCGCCGGCCGGGACCGCGCCGCGCTGCGCGCCGCCGCCGCGTGCGCGGCGATGCAGGTTCGTACGCTCGACGATCATTTCGACGAGCTTTTCATGCGCTACCGGCAGCTCTCCGCTCGCCCGGCCTTGCTGGCCTGATTGCGATCGGCCGGTCGCGCCGCAATCTATGCGTTGACGAGCCTGCGTTCGACGTCGCGCCATAAACCGGCAATCGCCAGCGAGACGGGCATATAGGGCGCATAGGCGCCGACCGGCGCATGACGATCGGCCATCTGCTCGACGATGCTCGCCATCGGCAGTGCGTGCTGATCGGGAGCGGCCGCGAGAGCGGCGCGGTGCGCAATCCGGCGGCGATCGACCATGTTGAAGACAGGCAGCACCGGCGGGGCGTCCTTGCGTCGGCCCAGATGTCCTGCCAACTCTTCGGCCGCGCGGGCCGAGAGCGTCGACGGAATGACCGGCAGAACGATCAGGGATGCGCCGCGGATAATCTGTTCAGCGGTAACGCCCAGCCCCGGCGGGCAATCGATGACGATGCGATCATATGTCTTGTCGAGCGCTTCGGAGATGCGCAGCAGCCGTTTCTTGCTGTCCAGGCCCGCGAAGAGCAGGTCGAGCGTCCGCAACGACGCATCGGCGGGCAGCAGGTCCAGATTGGGTATCGCGGTCGGAACGATCAGCTTGCGCGGCGAAAGGTCGCGCTCGATCACCGCGCGCGCCTCGTCTCCGGCCGGCCGGTCCGGGGCGAGGATGAAGCTCGCGCCGCCTTGCGCATCGAGATCCCAGATCAGGGTGCGCCGGTTCGACAAGGTCGCGGCGGCCCAGGCCAGATTGACCGCGAGCGTGGTCTTACCGACGCCGCCCTTGGAACTGTAAACTGCTATCGTCGCCATCGTGGCAGCGTAACGCCTTTGTACGACCGGGTGAAGACGGTGCGCATGAAGGTGCCTATCGCGTCGTCCCCCGACCCGCCGGCAGATGCGACGCGGGCAGGCTCACCACCACGCTGGTGCCGGGATCGATCGCCGAGGTGGCGAGCGTCACCCGATATTTCCCTCCCCCGACCTTCCAGCCCGGATGCGCGCTGTCCCACATGCCGAGCAGGCGCGGATCGACCGTGACGGTCGCCGTCTTCGACTGGCCGGGCGCGAGATCGAGCTTGGCGAAGCCGCCCAGCCGCTTGGGCGCTTCCCAGCCCCCGCCGACCGGCGACACGTAGATCTGCGCGACCTGCTTGCCACGGACGCCGCCGACGTTGCGGACGCTGAAGCTTGCCGTGATCGTGCCGCCCTTCACTGCGGCTTTCAGCCCGCCTTGCGCGAAGCGCGTGTAGGAAAGGCCGTGGCCGAACGCGAAGAGGGGCTTGATGCCGTTCTTGTCGAACCATTTATAGCCGACGGCCGCGCCCTCGCTGAAGCGCACGTCGAACACTTCGTTCTCGCCGCGGTCGAGCCCCTCGGTCGTTGCGCGCGGCCAGTCTTCCGGCGCGCGACCGAAGGTCACCGGCAGGCGCCCGGAGGGGTTGACCTTCCCGGTCAGCACGTCGGCGATTCCGCCGC
>DATMIP010000324.1:0-6702 GCA_035554515.1 Sphingomonas sp.
TAGCCCTCTCCCCTTGTGGGAGAGGGTTGGGAGAGGGGTTGGCGGGGCGGAACGCCCTGCCATCACCCGCCGACAAGCCTTGGCCGCCCATCGTCGCCGATCGCTACGAAGGTGAAGACCGCATGGGTGACACGATCGACATCCTCGCCGGCGCAGATGCGGCGCCAGGCGGAGACTTCGATCTTCATCGACGAACGCCCGGTCGAGAGTACGTCGGCATAGACCGAGACGACGTCGCCGACCTTGACCGGCTTGTGGAAAATCATGCCGTCGACCGCGAGCGTGACGGCGCGGCCTTTCGAATAGCGCGCGGCGACGGTACCGGCGGCCGAATCCATGATCGACATCAGCCAGCCACCGAAAATGTCGCCATAGGGATTGGTGTCCGCCGGCATGGCGACCACGCGAACCGCGGGTTCTCCGACGGGAAGCGCCGGATCGTCGCTGCTCAAGCCAACATACCCAGCGGGTTTTCGACCAGCCGCTTGAACGCCGCCATGAAGGCCGCGCCGTCCGCGCCGTCGATCGCGCGATGATCGAAGCTGCCGGTCGCGCTCATCACGGTCGCGATCTGCAAGCTGTCATTGACGACATAAGGCCGCTTCTCGCCGGCGCCGATGGCGAGGATCATGCCCTGCGGCGGGTTGATGATCGCTTCGAACTGCTTGATCCCATACATGCCCATGTTGGAGAGGCTCGCGGTTCCGCCGGTATATTCGTGCGGCTGGAGCTTGCCCTCGCGCGCGCGGCCGGCGAGATCCTTGATCTCGGTCGCGATCGCCGACAGCGATTTGGTGTCGGCGCCGGTCACCACCGGCGTGATCAACCCGCCCGGGATCGAAACCGCAACCGAGATGTCCGCGCGCTTGAACTGGATCAGCGTATCGCCGGCGAACTGGACGTTGCAGGCGGGCACTTCGATCAGCGCGCCCGCCTGCGCCTTGATCAGCATGTCGTTGACCGACAGCTTCACGCCGCGGCTTTCGAGGCCCTTGTTGAGCTCGCCGCGCAGCTTGAGCAACGCGTCGAGGTTGATGTCGACCGTGAGATAGATGTGCGGGACGTTCTGCTTCGATTCGGTCAAGCGGCGCGCGATCGTCTTGCGCATGTTGGAGAGCTTGGTCGTCTCCGACGGCACGCCTTCGGGCGCGGGGGCGGGTGCAACCGCCGCACGGGGCGCTTCGGCCGCAGCGGCCTGCGGCGCGGCGACGGCGGGCTTGGCCTGACCGGGCTGCGCGCCGGCAAGGTCGGCCTTGACGATGCGGCCGTTGGGGCCCGAGCCGGTAACGGCGGAAAGATCGACGCCTTGCTGCTCGGCCAGCCGGCGCGCGAGCGGGCTCGCCTTGACGCGATCGCCCGACGCCGCCGCCGCAGGCGCGGCCCCCTCGACTTTGCTCGGGACATGCTTGGCGGCAGAAACCTCCGGCTCCTTCTGGGGCTCGGGCGCTTTGGCGGGCGCCGGCTTGCGCGCGGCATCGGCCTTGGGCGCAGGCGCGGAGGCATCCTCGTCCTCGCCCGCGAGAATCAGGATGGTCTCGCCGACCTTCACGCCGTCCGATCCTTCGGCGACGAGCAGTTTCTGCACCGTGCCTTCGTCGATCGTCTCGAATTCCATCGTCGCCTTGTCGGTCTCGATCTCGGCGAGGATGTCGCCCGATTTGACCGTGTCGCCCTCCTTGACGAGCCACTTCGCCAGCGTGCCCTCCTCCATCGTTGGGGACAAAGCGGGCATCTTGATCTCGATCGGCATGCGGGAAGGCCTCTGTCAGGCGGGCTGATGTGCGGGCGTTCCTTTCGGACAGGCAACCGCCATGGTCAAGGCTCGCTTGCCACGCGCGACCGAACGCGCAATCTTCCGCATTGTGCGTACCTACCTCGCCGTGATCGACGACCAGCCAGAAGCGCGCACGGCGTTGCGCTTCGCGGCGCGGCGCGCCGCCAAGACCGGCGGGGGCATCGCCATCCTCGCGCTCGTACCCGCGGCCGAATTCGTCCAATGGTCGGGCGTGCAGGCGGCAATGGAGGAAGAGGAAAGATTGCGCGCCGAGGGCATGGTGGCGGAGGCCGCCGGAGCGCTGATCAAGGAGACCGGGCTCAAACCCGACATCATCGTGCGCCAGGGGGATCCGGTTGCGGTCGTGCGCGGCCTGCTCAAGGAGCGCCCCGAAATTGCCGCGCTGGTCCTGGGCGCGGCAGCGGAAGGCGGCCCCGGACCGCTGGTCGCGCATTTCGCGGGAGCAGATTCGGGCAGGATGAGCTGCCCCGTGATGATCATTCCCGGCGGCCTCAGCGACGAGGCGCTCGATCGCCTGAGCTAGGCCTTCGGCCGAATAATTTGACCTTATCGAGGGGACCGGCACGCTATGCGCTTGTCGGTGAGGCGGTGCTTCCATATGCCGGAGCGATGGTGGCGACCTTTGACCTGGCCAACGATCTATTGTCCGCCAAGGGCGGGCATATCGTTGCGCTGGGCCTGCGCTACGTCGCGCACGGCGATGATTGGTGCGAGATGGCGCTCGATTATGATCGGCGGCTGGTATCGGACGCAACGAGCGGTATCCTCGCTTCGGGGCCGATCGTCTCGCTGATGGATACGGTGGCCGGAATCGCGGTCTGGGTCCGACGGGGGGAAGCTGCCGCGCAAGCCACGCTGGACCTGCGGATCGATTATCTGCGCCCCTCGAAACCCGGCAGCGCGGTCGTCGGCCGCGCCGAATGCTATCGTCTGACCAAGCGGATCGCCTTCGTGCGCGGGGTCGCGCATGACGGCGACCCAGCCGATCCGGTCGCACATCTGGCCGGGACCTATATGCTGCTGGATGCGCCGCGATGAGCGCGGTGTCGCTGCTGCCTTATGCCGATTTCCTCGGCATCCGGATCGAGGGCGACCGCGGTGGCGCGCCCTTGCTGGTAATGCCTTATTCCGAGGGCCTGCTCAATCTGCAGGGGCGCCTCCACGGCGGTGCGATTTCGGGCCTGCTCGAGATTGCGGCGATCGCCGCGATCGACGCAACGCTCGAGCCCGGCGAACCCGCGCGCGCCATCTTCAAACCGATCACCGTGACGGTCGATTTCATGCGCCCCGGCCTCCCCGCCGATGTCTATGCGTGCGGCGAAGTGGTACGCGTCGGCGGGCGGATCGCAAACGTCGCGGTAACCGCCTGGCAGGATGATCCGTCGCGGATCATCGCGGCCGCGCGCATGAATCTGGCGATAAGCCCACCGGTGGAGAGCTGATGCGATACTGGCTGCTGCGCTCCGAGCCCGACGCTTATGGCTGGGACGACCTGATCCGCGACGGCGCAACCGAGTGGAACGGCGTGCGCAACTATACCGCGCGCAATTTCCTGAAAGAGATGGAGCCCGGCGATCAGGCGCTCTTCTATCACTCGAACAAAGAGAAGGCGGCGGTCGGGATCATGGAGATTATCCGCGCCTGGCAGGCCGATGGCGATGATGGCAAATGGGCGAGCGTGGCGGTCAAGCCGGTGCGCAAGCTTGCCGGGCCGGTGACGCTGGAGGCGATCAAGGCCGAGCCTCGTCTGGCGGCGCTGGAGATGCTGCGCCAGTCCAGGCTGTCGGTGACCCCGGTGCGCGACGAGGAATGGCGCCTCCTGCTGGAAATGGCCGAGAGCTAAGCAGTCCTGTTCGCGGAGCGATCACCGGGGATGATGGCGAGTATGGTTCCCTGAGAACAGGGAAAAGCCGGCGCGCTTGGCCGAACGCCGGGGACTTTCCCGCACTATTTCAATTACTTTAGTGCCAAGCCGCGCATTTTTATGTTCCGACGGAAGTAGGTGAATTTGCGCAGATAACAGGGCGCTGCGTGGCGCATAACAGGTAGCAAGGGGATTTTTTTGCCCGCCTAGCCTATGCCGCATGGCCCCGTGACCCGGCGTAGAGCGACGGGGAGGCCGCATAATCGAGTACCGTAGATTCGTTGATTCGGCGTTGCTGTAATTCGATGTGACGAGCGCGCTGCAGCGCCGCGCTCGCTCTGCGCGCTAGCCGCCGAAGACCATCAAAACGGGGAGGTGAACCGCAGGAGGATGCGCCGCTCGCGCCCTACGTCAGGATGTGGGACAAGCGCGAGGCTCCGGTCACGGTCCGCATCCCCGTCACGCAGGTCAAAACCTATCCGCGCGGGCGTGATCGTGTCTTCGGGCTCGAGCCGCCAGTAGAAACCGAGCCCCAATCCCTGCCCCGCCGCCGGCATTCCGGCCGAACGTTCGACCGCATAATCGAGCGGCGACAGCATGCTCACCGAAAGCCTGTACATGCCACCCGTGAGCGAGAAGCGTCGGTCGTGCACGAAGGTCGCACCCACATAGAAACTGGTCACGTGGACTGATTTGCCTCGGCCGATCGTCAAAGCCACGGGCAGGCGTTGTGACGCGGCGTTGAGATCGACCGTGAGCACATCGTCTCCATCCAGCTTTACACCGTAGCGAAGCTCCGAGGCGAGGAAGCCGGAAACATAGCGTTCGGACCGAAACCCGCTGGACCCGATCGATCGGGCCCGCACCGCGATGCCCGAAAACCCCGCGCCGTCCACCGTGCCGAAGCTGCGCAAGCGGCCACGCCACATATTGCCCGGCAGCGCGGTAACGAAGGGCGAGGCATCGATGCCGCCCGCAACGGTCCGGATCGGGGAAACATGGCCGAAACGGATATGCGATCGGCCGTCATAGCGCCGCACCGGGTCGGCGGTCGCGACGCGCGCCAGCAGGCTCGGCACGGGCCATAATTCTGCCGCGGCGTCGATGGTCCGAACCGCGCTTTGCGTGGGCGTCGCAGCCCCAGCCACGATCAGCAACATTCGCCGGGCTACCGTCTGCATATCACCACCCTCCAGACAGGACGACGTGGAGCGGCGATTGCCGCACTTTCGCGCCCTAACGGCGGGCGCGTGCGGCCTTTGCGCGGCAATGACGTCCTGCCATGACGGCAGGAGTGACGCGGACGGCCATACGTCGTCCGGTCATGTCGGCTATGCCGCGACCTACCTGATCGACAATGTGCCCCTATGGTGCGCGCGCAAACCGTCGCGGCGCTATTTGGTGACGATCAGATACGCCTCGAGCCCTGCCACCCGGCGTGGTCGCCACATTCTCTCAGATTTGAGACAGAGCAAAAAAAACGCGCTCTGCGTACGAGCTCGGTCTGGACATATGGCGGGCGATACTTTGTAGATCTGGCCGCATGACGCTCAAACGGATGGACAATGTAGGAATCGTCGTCGACGACCTCGGAGCGGCGATCGATTTCTTTCGCGAGCTCGGCCTAGAACTCGAAGGACGCGCGACGATCGAGGGAGAATGGGCCGGACGTGTCACCGGACTGGGCGATCAGCATGTCGAGATTGCCATGATGCGCACGCCGGACGGCCATAGCCGGCTCGAGCTGTCCCGCTTCATCACGCCGCCTGTCGTCGCGGACCACCGCAATGCCCCGGTCAACGCGCTTGGCTACCTCCGCGTCATGTTCACCGTCGACGACATCGACGGGACGCTTGAAAGGCTCCGCTCGCGCGGCGCGCAGCTCGTAGGCGAACTCGTCGAGTATCAGGACGCGTATCGGCTCTGCTACATCCGCGGGCCTGAAGGGCTCCTCATCGGACTTGCCCAGGAGCTCGGCTGAGCGCGAATGGGCGGCGGACGCGAGGGTCGCTTCCTGACCTCTTTCAGCCAGGCAATCCCCCGGGCTGCCAGAAAGCCTCGATCCTCTCCGCTTCGGCCCGTCCCTGGGCCATCGCCGCCCGCACCACTTCCGGCCGGCGCTGCATCTCCATAGTCTGCGTTCCAATCGCCGACTGGCTCTCGTCATTCGGCAGAATGAACAGAACGTCTGCGCCTCCGTGCCGCACCGCTGCCGCCTGCGCGACATAGTGACTCTCCATCGCATCGCCCGCCGGACCGGGTGGACGGAAGGCGAGGACCAGCAGCCTTTCATAGTCTGGCAGAAGATCGACGTTAGCCGTAGAAGCGAAGCCGCCATCGATGTAGCGCCTCCCGCCGATCGTGATCGGCGGGACCAGTCCAGGCAGGCTACAGCTGGCGGCGACGGCGTGGGCGGGCGACGCTCCGCAATCGCGCGTCAGAACGCGTACGCTGCCATCGACCGCATCGACAGCGACGCAACCAAATGGCCGCTCAGGCCAGGCGTCTACCCGTGTTTGTGCGGCAAAACGCGCGACACTGTTCAATTCGCTGTCCGCGGGCGCGGCGAGCGCGAGGTCGCCGACCTCCGCGCGGGCCGCCGCCGGATCGTCGGGCCGGCTGCGGGAAAGCGCAAACATCTCCGGCAGTTTCGCGATTGCGTCGGCGGCGAATGTCGTCGCTCCGGACGGCGCGATACCCACCGTCTCGTTCACGATCGCTGCGGCGATGTCAGCCGGCGGACGACCGGCAGCCAGCTGAACGCCGACAATGCCTCCGGCCGATGTGCCGAGGATGAAATCGGCCTCGCCCAGTTCGATCCCGGATTCAGCGAGACCCGCGATCACTCCCGCTTCCCATGCTACGGCAAGCGGGCCGCCGCCGCTAAGAATGAGTGCGCGCAACTAGACTCAGGACCTGTTAAATTGGTTGCATGCGGGGGCGAGGATTGATTCAATGGCGGCACACAGGAGGTGCCGCGATGGATGTTCCTTTCTTGCTGAGTGAGGCGCAGATGCGCCGGATAGAGCCATTTTTCCCATTG
>DATMIP010000325.1:0-4746 GCA_035554515.1 Sphingomonas sp.
TGATGGTGGTGAGCATCTTTTCGCGATCCGGGTCTATTATGAAGACACCGACGCGGGCGGCGTCGTGTATCATGCCAATTACCTGCGCTTTTTCGAGCGCGCCCGATCGGACATGCTGATGTGCGCGGGGGCGGATCATGCCGAAGCGTTGGCAGAGCGAAAAGGCGCCTATGTCGTATCGGCGGCCGAACTGCGGTTCGTCCGTTCGGCCAGGCTCAACGACGCACTTCTGGTTCGAACCAGGATCGAGGAAGTACGGAGCGCGGCTTGCGTCGTTCAGCAGCGAGTCATGCGCGATGCGCAGCTAGTTTGCGAAGGCAAGCTGACCGTCGCCTGGGTTGGACCCGATGGCCGCCCACGGCGGCAACCGAAAACATGGCTGGAGGCATTTGGGACCGTGACGAGCACATGAACGAAACGATGAACGGCCTTACCGTGACCACCGCCCAGGCGGCCCTGTCGCCCCTTGCCCTGTTCCAGCATGCCGATATCGTCGTGAAGATGGTGATGATCGGCCTGCTGCTGGCAAGCCTGTGGACCTGGACGATTATCTTCGGGCGCGGCGGCGTATTGCGGCGCGCGGATCGTGAGAGCGCCGAATTCGAGCGGGATTTCGCCAAGGCAACCGATGTCGACCGCTTCTATCAGGAGCGGGCCAACGCCGACGCCCCCGCCGCGCGCATATTCGGGGCAGGGATCGGCGAATGGCGGAAATCGACCGCCGCCGCCCAGCTTGATCGGCAGGCGGCGCGTGACCGGTTGGCGATGGCGATGGCGTCGGCCAGCGCGGCCGAGGTCGAAACCTTGTCCGACCGGCTGAACATCCTCGCCACGATCGGGAGCGTCTGCCCCTTCGTTGGTCTGTTTGGCACGGTATGGGGTATCATGCGCTCGTTCACGGACATCGCCTCGTCGCAAAATACCAGTTTTGGCGCGGTCGCGCCCGGCATCGCGGAGGCGTTGTTCGCAACGGCGCTTGGCCTGTTCGCTGCGATCCCGGCCACCATCGCCTATAACCGCATGGTCCACCGGCTCGACCGGATCGAGGCAAGGCTCAACCGCTTTGCCGACAGGTTCCACATGGCCTTGAGCCGCGAACTGGACGCCGAAGCCTGATGGCGATGGGCGGGACGCCTCGTCGCGGTCATGGACGCCGGCGCGCGCCGATGGCGGAGATCAACGTCACGCCGTTGGTCGACGTGATGCTGGTGCTGCTAATCATCTTCATGGTGACGGCACCGCTACTGGTTGCCGGCGTGCCTGTGAACCTGCCCGACAGCCGCGCCAAACCGCTTGAGCAGAAGCAAAAGCCGGTCCAGCTCAGCCTGGCAGCCGACGGCAAAATATTTATCGACGAAGCCGAGGTGCCGATGGCGGCACTGCCTGTCCGGCTGGCGTCAATCCCGCATGGCGACGATGCGCCGCAAATCTATCTCCGCGCCGATCGCGGCCTGGATTACGGGCGGGTGATGACCGTGATGGGCGAATTGAGCCGTGCCGGACTGACCAAGGTCTCGCTCGTCACAAACGGGGGGCAGAGCAAGCCGTGATCGGGCTCGCTGCGATATCCTGTTCGTCTCGGCCGCCAGGGTCGGCGAGATCCCGAATCCCCGTCGTCGCGGGGATCGCACGGATTTGCATCCTGTGATGGATCGCACCGACGGCCGGGGCCTGACGGTCGCGATTGTCGGCCATCTCCTGCTATTCGCAGCGCTTACCTTGAGTATCGCGCATCGCGTGCCTCCTGTTCATGCGCCGGTCGAGGCGATGGACG
Organism: Sphingomonas sp.; assembly: GCA_035554515.1. Lineage (GTDB taxonomy): Bacteria > Pseudomonadota > Alphaproteobacteria > Sphingomonadales > Sphingomonadaceae > Sphingomonas_I. The sequence continues at coordinate 1,775 of DATMIP010000325.1, forward strand.
TGCAACTGGTCGACGCGGTCGGTCTGCGCTCCGCCGCGCCCGAGCGCGCGACCGAAGCGCCGCGCGAAATGCAGGCACCGGATGCGGGCGTGCCGATCGAAGCGCCTCCACCGGCCCCAAGCACATCGGCGCCAAGCCCTGCCAGACCTGCCCCGCCGGCCACGCCTTCGCCCGCCCCTGCTGCAAACCCGAAACCGCCTGCCCGTCCGATCACCGATATCCTCAAGGACGTCAAATCGAAGGCACGGACCGAACAAGCAGGAAGCGACGAGCAGGCCAAAGCGGACAAAGCCGCGGCAGCGCGTGTCGGCACCCTGCTGAAGGGGGTGATCGGTGCGTCGGCGGGGAAGGGAGAGACCGCCCGCGCCACAGTTTCTGGAGCGGCGATGAATGGGCTTGCCGCGGCGATCAAGCGCCAGGTCCAGCCTTGCTATGAACTGGGCGGGCTTGGCGGCACATCGGCCATGCAAATCGTTACAACGCTACGGTTGCGATACAATAAGGATGGGTCGGTCGCGGGAAACCCCCAGCTCGTCGAGCAGACAGGGATTAACGCGGCCAACCGCGCTTATGCGCAGCAGATTGCCGACGTGGCGCGCCGTGCGGTTTTGCGCTGCTCGCCAGTTCATCTGCCCGCCGAACTTTATGAGGGCGGCTGGGACGATCTCGATTTCCGTTTCACGCCAGGACAGATGCAATGAGCCAGCTATTATGAAAACGGCGGCACCGATGAAGAAGATGCGCCTCTTGCTTTCGCTGGGCTTGATGTTGTTGCCCGGCGCAGCAACGGCGCAGACGCCCCAGGAGCAGCCCGGGCCTGGGCCCACGCCAGGTGCGGGGCCGGCCGCTGGCCAGCGGCTGACGGTGGATATCAACGGCGGTATCTCGCAGCCAATGCCGATCGCAATTCCGGTGATGCCGACGCCCAACGCCATGGCGACACCCGCGGGGACGACAGACGCGCTCGGCGGGCAAATATCGGACATCATCACCAACGATCTCAAGAATAGCGGCCTGTTTTCGCCTCTGGCGAAAGGACAGCTTCGTTCGGTCGACTTCGCGCAGGCCTCGGCGCCGGATTATGGGGCGTGGCTTCCGACAGGCGCGCAGGCACTGGTCCAGGGCTATGTTCAGGCCAATGGCGACGGAACGCTGACGGTTGGCTGCTATCTTTATGACGTCTTCGCCAAGAGCGAGATGGTGCGTCAGGGATTTGTCGTAAAACCATCCGAATGGCGCCGTGCCGCGCATAAATGCGCCGATACGGTCTATGCGCGGTTGACGGGCGAAGGGCCCTATTTCGACAGTCAGGTCATCTATGTCTCGGAGACCGGGCCGAAGAAGAATCGGACCAAGCGGCTGGCGATCATGGATCAGGATGGTGCGAACCATCGCTTCATCACCAACGGTCAAAGCCTCGTGCTCACGCCGCGCTTCGCGCCGAGCCGGCAGACAGTCGTCTTCATGTCGTTCGAGAATGAGCAGCCGCGTGTCTATGTGTATGACGTCGGTTCGGGGCGGAAGCGGCTGGTGATCAACCAGCCCTACACGACGTTCGCGCCGCGCTTCTCGCCGGACGGACGTTCGATCCTGTTCTCCATGATCGTCAACGGCAATTGCGATGTCTATCGCGTCGCGGCAAGTGGCGGCACGGCGACGCGGCTTACCACCTCCCCAGGTATCGACACGGGCGGAAGCTTCTCGCCCGATGGCAGCAAGATCGTGTTCGAAAGCGATCGCTCGGGCACGCAACAGCTCTATGTCATGAATGCCGATGGATCGGGCCAGCGCCGGATCAGCTTCGGAGGAGGGCGCTACGCGACTCCGGTATGGAGCCCGCGCGGCGATCTCATCGCTTATACCCATCTTGGCGGCGGCTTTTCGGTGGGGACGATGAACGCCGATGGATCGGGCGCCAAGGATCTGACCAACGGCTGGCAGGATGAAGGCCCCACCTGGTCACCCAACGGACGCGTGTTGATGTTTTTCCGCACGGCGCAAGGATCCGGGCGGGCCGATCTGTGGTCGGTCGATTTGACCGGGGTCAACGAACGCCGGATCCCGACCCCGCTCGATGGATCGGACCCGGCGTGGGGACCGTTACTGCCGTAATATATCGCAACAAAGGAGTGCAACGATGAACAAGACGACCATGCTGCTCACCACAGCGGCCCTGATCGCCGTTGCCGGCTGCACCAAAAAGCCGCCGGCTCAGCTGCCGCCGGCCCCGTCGACCGAGGTGACGCCGCCGACGCTGCCCGAAACACCCGTGGGCACCACCAATGGAATCGTCCCGGGCTCCCGTGCCGACCTGCTGGCCCAGGCCGGCACCGATACCGTCCATTTCGCCACGGACAGCTCGGATATCGATAGCGAAGCGAGCGCGATCCTGACAAAACAGGCGGCCTGGCTGCAGAAATATCCGAACGTTCGCGTGACGGTCGAAGGTCATTGCGACGAGCGCGGGACGCGTGAATACAATCTTGCTCTCGGCGATCGTCGGGCAAATTCGGCCAAGAATTTCCTTGTCAATGCCGGCGTCAGCGCAACGCGGATAAGCGTGATCAGCTATGGCAAGGAGCGCCCGGTCGCTACGGGATCGGACGAGGAAAGCTGGGCGCAGAACCGCCGCGCGGTCTCGGTCGTTCCGCAATAATAATGACCGTCGCCCCGGCGGAGGCCGGGGCCGGGGCGACGGGCTTATCGTTCGGTTGCCAACACGAAATCGCGCAAGGCACGCGCGTCGTGCAGTGCGTTATGTGGGACCTTGCTGTTGCGCGCGGTCGAAAAACCGGGCGTGCGCATGAAGTGGAAGCGCAGGTTGGTAATGTCGACGATATCGGCATCGCCGACCAGCAGGAGCCGGCAGAAAAGCGCGATATCCTCTGGCCAGTCGGCGACGATTTCGGGGTCGGGGTCGGTGAGCAGATAAGCCGCAATATCATGCGCCGCGGCGATCGGATCGAGCTGGT
>DATMIP010000326.1:0-5777 GCA_035554515.1 Sphingomonas sp.
CAGGTCCTGCATTTCCGGGTGGCGATCGACATAATCCGCCACGAAGGGGCATTGCGCACGTATCTTCAGCCCGCGCTGGCGTACGTCCGCTAACGCGCGGCCGACCAACCGGCTGGCAAGGCCGCGGCCGCGCAACGCTTCGGGCACGATGGTGTGCGTGAACGTGACGATATCGTCAGTCAGCTGATATTCGGCGATCGCGATGCCGCCTTCGGCATGCAATTCATAGCGGCTCCGGCGCGCGTTGTTGTTCACCTGGTCGTCCATGTCTCGTCCTTTGTTATGTAGGTATGTACCTACCTTGTAGCGCCGCCGCCACAGATTGGCCGCCCTCCGGCACAAAATGCTGCACGCCCCACGCGCGCCTTCGCTTTGCGATTGCCTTGGCCCGCCATCGCGCACTTTGTCGCCTCATAAGACAAGGGCGGGAACGAACGATGGCGGGGATCAGCAGCACGATGTCGGATCGACAGGCGATCTGGGCGTTCGCGCTCGGCTGCCTGGCGGTCACCGCGGGCGTGGGCGCGCATCTCCCGATGTTCGCGATGGCGCGATCGATGCATTATCATCTGGCCGGCATGCCGATGGACGCGATGATGATCGGCGGCATGGCGCTGATCGTCGGCGGCGTATTCACCGCGGCTTACGGGTTGCTGCCGCGCAATGTGAGCGCGCAGCGCGCCGCTGCGGCCGATATCGTCGTCGCCGCGCCCGAGGATGCGCCGCTGAGCTGGGCACATTGGCGCTTGATGCTCGTCCTCGTCGTGGCGCTGATCATCGACGTGATGAAGCCCGCCTCGCTGGGCTTCACGGTGCCCGGCATGATCAGCGAATATGGCGTGCCCAAGGCGACCGTGTCGCTCGTCCCCTTCTTCGCGCTGACCGGTACCGTCGTCGGATCCTTCCTGTGGGGCATCATCGCCGACATATACGGGCGCAAGGCCTCGATCCTTCTGTCGGCGGTGATGTTCGTCGGCACGTCGATCTGCGGCGCGATGCCGAGCCTCGCCTGGAATATCGGCATGTGTTTCATGATGGGGGCGGCTGCCGGCGGCATGCTGCCGGTGACCTATGCCCTGCTCGCCGAGATGATGCCCAACCGCCATCGCGGGTGGAGCCTGGTGCTCGTCGGCGGCCTCGGCGCCGTCGGCGGCTATTTCGCGGCAAGCGGGATTTCGGCCTTGCTCCAGCCGATCTTCGGCTGGCGGATATTGTGGCTGGTCAATCTGCCGACCGGGCTCACGCTCGTGCTGCTCGGCGGCTTCATTCCCGAATCGGCCAAGTTCCTGATTTCGCGCGGACGGGTGCACGAAGCCGAGACGGTGATGAAGCGCTTCGGATCGATCGCGCAAAAGGCCGGGACGGTCGCGGCCAGGGCGGCGCGCAACGGCCATGGCGCACTTACCGGCGCCAAACTCATCGGCAAGCTCGCCGCGCTCAGCATTTGCGCGCTGACCTGGGGACTGGTGAATTTCGGCCTGCTGCTCTGGCTGCCGGCCGATCTGGTCGCGAAGGGCTATTCGGTCGGCGTGTCGAGCAAATTGCTCGCCGAGTCGGCCTTGATCGCCTTCCCGACCGTGTTCGTCTGTGCGTTCATGTACAGCCGCTGGAGCACCAAATGGTCGTTGGTGACCCTGATCATCGTGACCCTGCTCGGGCTGCTTGGCGTGCTCTATCTTGAGACGAGCGGCGGGGGCAGTCCCGTGCTGCCGGTCGCCTTGCTGATCGTCGGTTCGAACGGCATCATCGCCATCGTGCTGCCTTATGCGGCGGAAAGCTTCCCGCTGCGCGTGCGCGGCCGCGCGACCGGTTGGGTCGCCGCCTGCACCAAAGGCGGAGGCCTCATCGCGCAGGCGCTGACCATTTCCGGCGTGGTCCTGTCGATGGGGCTTTCCTCCGGGCTGATCATGATCCCCGCCGCGGTCGCCCTGATCCTGATCGCCTGGTTCGGGCGCGAGACGCGCGACAGCGACCTGCGCGACCTCGACGACATCGGGCAGATCGGCCAGGCGGGCTTCACCTGATCCATCCGTTCGTTTTTGACGTTTTTGCATTTTCGCCCGCCAAGCCGGGACTATGGCCAGAGCGATTTAAAGCCGGATGGAATCACCCGGCGACTGGGAAATCGCGGCAAATCAAAAACCTGGAGGGATCGGTCTGATGCTGGTCAGATCGAACTCGCTCTAGGCAGCCGCCAGCGCGGGAGCCGGGACAGGGGTCTCCATCGGCGGGGCGGGCTCCCGGGGGCGGACGGCAGCGATCTCGCCGGGATCCGCCACGAACAGGCCGTATCGAGCGGCCCTGTCTGCCCAGTCGACGCGGGAGGTCCAGGCCGCCAGCAACGGGGCGCCGAACAGGCCGAGCACGACCGGAAGCTGCCAGATGCCGGCGCCGAGATCGGCCATGGTGACCAGCCAGAACGGCAAGCCGATCAGCACATGCCAGCGATAATGCTCGAAGGCGGCGAGCAGCGGGACTCCCTCGGTCTCGCGCCGCTGCGGCTTCCAGCCGCTCGGCCGGCCGGACAATATCTCCACGATGGCAAGGCATTGCGACGCCATCATGATCGGCGCCATAAGTACCGAAAGCGGTATATCGACCGCGACGCCGAGCAGGATCGCGCGCCATCCGCCGAGCATCTGCGCCTGCTCGCGATCGAATGCCGCCCAGACGAGCGCCAGCAATTTCGTCCCGAATAGCAGGATCACCGTCGCCCCGATCAGCCAGCCGGGCGTGCCCGCGGCAGCGATCGGCCCGCCGGTTCTGAAGGACTGGAAGACGCCGACAACAAGCAGGAACAGCCATAAGGGCGAGGTCAGATAAGCCGACGCGCCCATCAGCAATTGCAACCGGCTAACCCAGTGAAGCCCGGTTGCGTCGAGCAGGCGAAGATGCTGCAAATTGCCCTGGCACCAGCGCCGATCGCGTATGCCATGGTCGATCAGCGTCGGCGGGCATTCCTCATAGCTGCCCGTGGGCATCAGCATCATCCGCGTGCGCCAGCCGCGCCGGCGCAGCAAGGCGGCCTCCACCATGTCGTGGCTCATGATGTGGCCGCCCAGCGGTTCGGCGCCAGGCAAGGTCGGAAGGCCACAGCTTTCAGCGAAGGCCTTCACGCGCACGATCGCATTATGGCCCCAGAAGGTGGCTTCATCGCCGGACCACCATTGCAAACCGGCACTCGAAATCGGGCCATAGAGCGCGACCGCGAATTGCTGCCAGCGCGCGAATAATGTCCGCCCCGCCGTGAGCTGAGGGTTGGTCTGGATCAGTCCGAGCGTGGGATCGGCCTCCATCGCCGAAGCGAGCCGCATCATCGCCTCGCCGCTCATCCGGCTGTCGGCATCGAGGATCAGCATCGATTCATAGGCTGCGCCGAAGCGCCGCACCCATTCGGCGATATTCCCCGGCTTGCGCCCTTCGTTATGCGCACGGCGGCGGTAATGGATCGGCGAGCCGCCGGGGCGACGCAGCAGGCGGCAGGCAGCGCGCTCGCCGGCCTCCGCAGATGGCGACGAATCGCTCAATATGAAGAAGTGAAACAAGGGCGCGGTCTCGATCCGCGAAAGATCGGCGGTCATCCGCGCGATCCGCGCGCCGACAGCGGCAATATCCTCATTATAGACCGGGATCAGCACCGCGACGGGCTGTGAGGGCGCGGCTTCGACCCGTTCGATCGTCCGCCGGTTCGCGATCGCGACAAACAGCCCGGCCAGCGCGTTCAGAAAACCGAAGCCGATCCACGCGAACAATGCGAGGCTGATCAGGGCGAGCAGTTGATCGACCGCGTCATAGCCGTCGCCTGCGAGCAGATTGGCGATGCCGAAGCTCGCGCCAAAGCCGATGACGGCGCTGCCGACGATCAGGAAGCCCCGCCGCCTGATATGCGCCGAGGGTGCGAGCTTTTGAATGGGTCGCGGCGGCCGGTCGAAATCCTGCTCCGGCATCGCCAACGGTGCTTCCGGTGGCAGATCGGCCGAAAGGGCCGGCGCGCGCTGCCATCCCTGATGAGAAGCCAAATTCATGTTTCGCGTCCCGATGACGCCCATCAATTATCGCTCTCCGAAATTCTTTGCGAAGCTGGAGGATGCAATGCTGACACTGGCCGGAAGTTCCGTGTTGATGTGGGGATTTACAGGAATTGATATAGCAAAGTTTCGCTCAAAGCGGCGTCGCCGCGCCTCAGATAAGCCCGAAGGTCGTTCGTTTCGCCGCTCTTATGCGGAATATCGACGATCATCCGCCAGCGATCCTGCGCACCGACGACCGGATAGGTGGTCACGCTGATGGGCTTGCCGGATGAAAGTTCGACCACCGCTTCCACCCCGCTCGACCGACCCAGGCCGTGCAGGGGAGGGCCGACAAAATCGGCTACCAGCCGGGCCGCGTCGGGAATTGGGTCTCCACCGGGGCGACCGGCCACGCCGCGCCAGCAATCGGCGGTGCGGGCCGCCGTCGACGGCTGCGGTTCGTCGGCGATCCACGAGAGGCGATATTCGAGCTCATAGCGCGCGCCGCGTCGGGCAGCGGTGGCGGGGGTCCAGAACGCGACGATATTGTCGGCCGTCTCGCGGCCGGTCGGCAGTTCGAACAGGGTGACGGATCCCGCGCCCCACTTGCCGATGGGTTCGACCCACAGACTCGGCCTCTTCTCATAAAATACGCCGTCATCCTGATAATGATCGAAGTTCCGATCGCGCTGGAGCAGACCGAACCCGCGCGGATCCCGGTCGGCGAAGCTGTTGAGAATGGCGCGCGGCGGATTGTCGAGCGGTCGCCAGATGCGCTCGCCGCTGCCGTTCAGCATCGCCAGCCCGTCGCTGTCGTGGATTTCCGGGCGCCAATCGACCGCCCTGTCGCGCGCCGCCTCGCCATACCAGAACATGCTGGTGAGAGGGGCAAGGCCGAGTCGTTCGACATCCGCGCGAAGATACAGCGACATGCTGACGTCCTGGATCACACCCGCAGACGTGCGTCGGTTGACGAAACGCCACGCGCCCGCCGCGCTGGGGGAATCGAGCAGGGCATAGATGGTGATCGCGTCGCCCGGGCCCTGCTCGAGCCAGAAATGGGTGAAGCGGGGAAACTCTTCCGGCTTGCCAAGGCCGGTATCGATCGCGAGCGCCCGCGCGGACAGGCCATATTGATCGAGCGCGCCCGCCGCGCGGAAATAGGACGCACCCTGGAAAGCCAGCCAGTCACTGCTGCCGCCGCGATTCATCAGCCGCAAGCCGGCGAAACCGGCAATGTCGGGCGAAAGCTTTTCGGCCCCGGTGAAAAGGTCGCGGCGGAAATCGAACGGCCTCGCCCGTCCACCCTCAACCAGCGTCACCGACACCGGCGTCGGCGCGGAAATGCTCAGCGGAAACAGCCGTACCCCGCCGACGCTGTCCGGCCAGATCGTCGCATCGGGCCGATAGCTGACATGGTTCAGTACGTCATAAGTGACCGAGGTAGCGCCGCGCGGCGGAGGGGGCGGTGCGACATGGGGTCGTGCCGCCAGATCGCGCGCGCGCGCCTTGAGCCAGTCCCACGTGAAGGGAGTGCTTGCGCTCGCTCCATAAGCCGGCAGCGCCGCAAGGGCCGCGGCCATGGCAGCCGTGGCCGCCTCGCGGCGAGTGAAGGTGCGGCTGTTCATGGCACCCGGCGTATCGCTGGGATCAATCGCGCTCGACGCAGACTGCGATGCCCATGCCGCCGCCGATGCAGAGCGTGGCGAGGCCCTTCTTGGCGTCGCGGCGCTGCATTTCGTGGAGCAGGGTGGTGAGGATGCGCGC
>DATMIP010000327.1:0-6238 GCA_035554515.1 Sphingomonas sp.
GGTGGTGAAAACCAGGGCTTCGAAGGACGGGTCGTCAAGGGCACCGTCACCGGCATCGAGAACGACATGGTCGTGATCGACGTTGGCCTGAAGTCCGAAGGCCGCGTTCCGCTCCGCGAGTTCGCGCCCGCCCCCGGCCAGAAGGCCGAATTGAACGTGGGTGACGAGGTCGAAGTCTATGTCGACCGCGTCGAGAATGCCGCCGGCGAAGCGATGCTGTCGCGCGATCGCGCTCGCCGCGAAGCCGCATGGGACAAGCTCGAGGAAGAATTCGCCGCGGGCAACCGCGTCGACGGCGTGATCTTCGGCCGCGTCAAGGGCGGCTTCACCGTCGACCTCAACGGCGCCGTCGCCTTCCTGCCGGGTTCGCAGGTCGATATCCGCCCGGTCCGCGATGTCGGCCCGCTGATGGACATCCCGCAGCCCTTCCAGGTGCTCAAGATGGATCGCCGCCGCGGCAACATCGTCGTGTCGCGCCGCGCCGTGCTCGAAGAAACCCGCGCCGAACAGCGCACCGGCCTCATCCAGAGCCTGGCCGAGGGCCAGATCGTCGACGGCGTGGTCAAGAACATCACCGATTACGGCGCCTTCGTCGATCTCGGCGGTATCGATGGCCTGCTCCACGTCACCGACATCAGCTACAAGCGCGTCAATCACCCGTCCGAGGTGATCAACATCGGCGACACGGTGAAGGTGCAGATCATCCGCATCAACCGCGACACCCAGCGCATCAGCCTCGGCATGAAGCAGCTCGAGAGCGATCCGTGGGAAGGCGCCGCCGCGAAATACCCGATCGAGGGCAAGTTCACCGGCCGCGTCACCAACATCACCGAATATGGCGCCTTCGTCGAACTGGAGGCGGGGATCGAAGGCCTCGTCCATGTCAGCGAGATGAGCTGGACCAAGAAGAACGTCCATCCGGGCAAGATCGTCTCCACTTCGCAGGAAGTGGACGTGATCATCCTCGAGGTCGACGAAGAGAAGCGTCGCATCTCGCTCGGCCTGAAGCAGGCCCAGGCCAATCCGTGGGAGAAGTTCTCCGAAGCCCACCCGGTCGGGTCGACCGTGGAAGGCGAAGTCAAGAACGCGACCGAGTTCGGCCTGTTCATCGGGCTCGACGGCGAGATCGACGGCATGGTCCACATGTCGGATATCGCCTGGGGCGTGACCGGCGAGGAAGCGTTGGCGCTTCACCACAAGGGCGAGACGGTCAAGGCGCAGGTCCTCGACATCGATCCCGAGAAGGAGCGTATCAGCCTGGGCATCAAGCAGCTGGAGCGCGCAGGCGCCTCGACTGCGCCGACGTCGGGTGCCGGCGCCGGTACCAGCAGCGGTAGCGGCGTCAACAAGGGCGCGATCGTCACCGTGACGGTCATGGCGTCCGGCGACGGCGGCCTCGACGTGCAGGTTGGCGACGATGGGCCGACCGGCTTCATCAAGCGCGCCGACCTTGGCCGCGATCGCGACGAGCAGCGTCCGGAACGTTTCCAGCCCGGCCAGAAGCTCGACGCCATGGTGACCGGCTTCGATCGTTCGAAAAAGCCAACCTTCTCGGTCAAGGCGATGCAACTCGCCGAAGAGAAGCAGGCGGTGGCGCAATATGGATCGTCCGATTCGGGCGCGTCGCTCGGCGACATCCTGGGTGCGGCGCTGAAGGCGCGCGACGAAGCCTAAATGCTTGCGATTTTGGACCGGACCGGGCACATTCCCGGCCGGTCCGCTATCGTTCACGCGCTTGATCCGCGTTTAGTTTGACCGCGTAACGTTTAAGAGGCAAACTTCCCGGGGGGCGGGAAGCAACGCCTGAGGGGTGCCGCAGAGGGGGCAGACTAGTGATCAGGTCCGAGCTTATCGCTCTGGTGCACAAGGATCAGCCGGGGCTTTCCCCGCGCGAGGTCGAGCAGATCGTAACCTGCGTATTCGACGCGATTTCCAAGCGCCTGGCCGAAGGCGGGCGTGTCGAGCTGCGCGGCTTCGGTACCTTTACCACCCGGGCACGCGAGGGCCGGGTCGGCCGTAATCCGCGGACGGGCGAATCGGTCGACGTTCAGCCCAAGCGCGTCCCCTATTTCAAACCGGGCAAGGAAATGCGCCACCGTTTGAACGTCTGATGCTCGAGGCCCGCTTGGTCTAGCATCATGGGACGTCCAGCGGCTAAGCGTCCACCCGTGCGGACGTGGCGAAACCGGTAGACGCAGAGGACTTAAAATCCTTTTCCGATAGGAGTGCGGGTTCGAGTCCCGCCGTCCGCACCACAAGTCGTTCGAAGACGGCTTCGATGTCCCGGCTATATCGTGCGGTATCGAACAAGGGCGTCGTCAGCCGATTGTCGGCAATCTTCGTCCTGATCGCAGCCAGCCGGTTTGGGTCGGTGGCGAGATCGAATGCCAGCCGTTCATAGGCCTCGGCCGTGTCGACGATCAGTTCCGGCGTTTCGATCGCATGCAGCAGGCTCGCCGCCACGCGGGCGACGAAACTGGCACCCGATTTGGTTATGAGCGGCAATCCTGCCCACAGCGCGTCGCTGGCGGTGGTGTGCGCATTGACGTTGAACGTGTCGAGAAACAGGTCGGCGCAGCGGTGTCTCGCCAGATGATCGGCCAGCGGGGCGCGGGGCGCGAAGATGAGCCGGCTCGGGTCGATCCCCCTGCTTGCGGCTTCGCGCCGCAAATTCCCGGCCGCCCACGCATTGTCCTGCAACAGCCACAAGACGCTCCCTTCGACTCTGGCGAGCAAACGCATCCAGATGTCGAATTCGACCGGGGAAATCTTGTAATTGTTATTGAAGCAGCAAAAAACGAACGCCTCGTCCGGCAAGCCGAAATCGGAACGGGTTATTGGTTTTTCTGAGATATGACGCCTGTCGTCATTCACCTGATAGCTATTGGGAAGATAGATCACTTTTTCAGAATAGAATTTCTGTAGTTTTTCGGGAATTGTGACAGGATCGGCAATGATATAGTCGATGAATTCGGCACCCATCGTGCCCGGATAGCCCAGATAATTGACCTGGACCGGCGAAACGCGGTGCGCGAAGATTCCCGGCCGCCCGCCCTGCGTATAACCCTTCAGGTCGAGCGCGATATCGATCCCCCTCGCCCGGGCCAAGTGCGCGACAGCCCGGTCGTCGAGATCGGCGACATCGTGAAATTCATCGACCGCATTCAGCAGCCGGGCGCGCATTTCGTCCTCCGCTTTGGCCCCATAGGAGAAAGCGTGGATCTCAAACCTGTCCTTGTCGTGAAGCTCGAACAATCGCGCCATCAGATACATGGTCGCATGATTGTGAAAGTCGGACGAAAAATAGCCGAGGCGGATCTTCGAACCAGGTGCCGTGTGTTTGAACGTGTCGGGCCGGATACCCCCGAATTTTTCCTCGGCCCATGCTTTCGCATATAACAGCTGTCGCTGCGGATCATCCGCAATATCAAACATATAGGAAGGCGGCACCGCGTCTTCGCGGATCCCTTTATCCAGTAAAAGATCGTTACGGGGCGCATCCGTCCAGCAGCACATATGCGCCTGGATGTGGAGCATCTCGCTATAGGCCAAGGCATAATCAGGCTTGAGCTGAACGGCCTGGCGATGGCTGGCGAGCGCCTCGTCGGGGCGTTTCAACGCTCGCAGCGCAACGCCGCGGCAATTATAAGCCTTGGCGAGCGAGGGCGCGATTGCGATAGCTTTATCATAACTCGCGACCGCATCGTCGAGGCGTCCGAGCATTTCCAGGGCATTGCCCTGGTTCAGGAAAGCTTCGGCATAGCCCGGACTAAGCTGGATGGCCTTGCCATAATCGGCGAGCGCATCCGCAAGGCGATGCTCCGCGTACCGCATGTTACCGCGATTATTATAGGCCTGCGCGGAAGCGGGATCGAGCTTTATGGCCCGATCGAAGCCGGCGAGCGCCTCGTCGAGGCGCTTCAGCTTGCTGAGCGCGACCGCCCGGTTCAGCTGGGCGCCGGCATAATCCGGCTTAAAGTGCAGAGCCTTGTCGAAACTGGCCACGGCCTCATCAAGCCGCTTCAGCCCCACCAGGGCATTGCCACGGTTATTATGGGCTTCGAAATAATCGGGCGCCAGCGCGAGCGCCTGATCATAATGGCCGATCGCTTTCTCGAACAGGCCCAGCCCCGCATTGACCGCACCGGCCACATTGTGGAGAATTTCGCCGCGCGGGTAACGCGCGAGCAGCGCCTCGCACTTGCCGAGTGCTTCGGCCCATCGCGCCTGGCCATAAAGCGTCACCAGAATATTGAGCTCTTCTTCCGGCGGGTTTTCCGTTTCCGGAACCAACAAGGCGCGAAGCTCGGCCGACGCGCGCTTGTTTCCCGGAAACTTGCCGAGGATCTCGTTGTAAATCGATTCCGCGGCTGCCCGGTCTCCGTCGCGCGACAGGATATGTGCTTTGCGCATTGCCTGATCGATGGAGAATTTCATCGAACCTTATTTCCTCCGGATATGTTCGACGATGCGGTCACGCGGCCATCCGCATCTGGCTCTTCGACAACAATGCGAGCAGCGAAATGCTGTTGAAGAACCACATCTGCTCGATGTTGAACGAACTGTATTTTCTGATTGTGTTGGCGAAGGTATAGGGCGTGTACCAGACATTATGGTCGGGATGGACGACCTCCACGAATGTCTGGGTGTCATTCACATAGTCGAAGTGGCGCGAGCGGCATTGAAATGCGTCCGGCACCGAAATCAGGAAGATGCCGGCGTCTATCTTGTATAGCTGATCCAGGAAGTCAGCGACGTTGGGCACATGCTCCATTACTTCGGGGACCAGCACCACATCATAAGAATCGGTTACATCTTCAAGCCTGGAAAAGAGCCGCCCCTTGGTGAAGGGCGCGAGCTGTTCCAGCGCCTCGACATGCGGGTCGACCCCGTCCAGCATGGCGCACACCGGCTCCAGCGCGAGGTGGAGCGAGGTCGTCGGACTGGTGATCGGCCAATCCGCGCAGCCGACATGGAGGACGCGTTTCCCCTGGCACATATTACGCAGGACATCGAACCTGCCGATGTTCGCGATTTCACTGCTGATCTCGACATGCTGGACGAAATAGGGATCGTGCAGCGCTTCCAGCTTTGATCGACCGGACGCCGGGGCATCGACGGGAGCCGCTTCAGCCTTCGCGGGCTGGGTGGCCAATGGCTGCTCGATTGCGTCTTCAACGACCGGCGCGGGCGACACGCAGATTATCGGCCCCAGATCCTGCTTGTGGATCGTATCATAGGCCTGGCGGGTCGAGCCCCACAGCTGATGCGCATAGACGGGATCGCTGCCTTCATAGGTCAGACCTGTGAAATGCTGCGGGATGAAATAGTGGCTCGGATAGATACGAAGCTTCGAATAGGCATATTTGCGGTAGCTTTCGGTCAGCCGCAGCGGACCCACGGTTTTCCAGGCCATGTCGTGCGTGACCGAGGGTTCATCGGCGATATCCTGGATGATCTGCTTGACGAACGGATTGCCCGCTTCGCATCCGAAATAACCGGCGGCGATCAGCCCCGGCCGTACGATCTCATTCTCCCAGCAGGCGAAGGCTTCGCAGTCCAGCAGGTGCTCGTCGAGCGGCCGTAACGCCGCGCTGTCGGCGTCGACCAGGATGCCGCCATTGGCGTGCAAAATCTCCCACCGCATCATATCCGCGACGCCGTTGAGCTCGCGATCATACATCGCCGTCATATGGCGGCGGTTGACCCACTCGAGCTCGTCGAGCTCCTTGTTTCCCCAAAGGATGAAGGTCCAGTCGGGATTGTGCGCGCGCCACGTATCCATGCAATTGGTCGGGCATTTCGTTTCATCACCGACCCAGATGAAATGGATTAGCTTCGGGATCATCGCCTGTATCCTCGCCGGGACACCCGCCCCGTTATGAAGTGATGCGGCGACAGTAGATGGCCATGGTTAATTCTCTCTTAGGGCCGATCCGACGCGGCAGGCACCTGACACCGCTGACAGGCGAGACTGTCGCTTCCTGGCTGTCGCCGATAAGGTCGGCTCGATGAAAAGACTGCTTCCTGCGTTTCTGGCTGCGGCTCTGGTGCTGGGGGGATGCGATTCCAGAGCCAAGGACGGCGTCGTGACGGTAAGCGTCATCGGCGAACGGTTCGGCGCCCCGGGGCCCGCGGCCACTGTCACCGGCGCGACCAGTGGCGGGCTGGTACGGTTCGATCGCGAAGGACAGATCGTTCCCGGGGCCGCGGCGCGCTGGGCAATCCTCGACGATGG
>DATMIP010000328.1:0-3612 GCA_035554515.1 Sphingomonas sp.
GCAACAACGCGACCAGGAAGGGGTTCAACGGCCCATCCGGGCCGCCATTGTTCAAGACAGAATAGGTTATGGCAGCCATGGAAAGCAGGGCCGCGATTGCCAGAAATTCGCCGAGCACGAGCAGGCGGCGCGAACGGAACAGCAAGGCAACCCTCCGTCGCCAGCGCGACGTGCGTAAAAGCCAGCCTTGAGACGTGAGTGTCATCGTGTCTTGGCTACCACAAGGATGTGGCGGATGGAACACATGCGATTGCGTGATGCGTCGAGCCTTGCCCTATTCGCTTCGCCGCACCGCGGGGCCTACTCCCAGATCGGTGAGCTTCTTGCGCAACGTATTGCGGTTGATGCCGAGCAGGCGCGCCGCCTTGAGCTGGTTACCGCGAACGGCTGCAAGCGTGAGCCGCAACAAGGGCCGCTCGATTTCCGCAAGCACGCGGTCGTACAATCCATCCGGGGGAAGGCCGTTGCCATAGCCGGCGAAATGGCGCGCCAGATGCTGCTCGATCGCTTCACCGAACCCGGCGGCTGCGGCTGCGGGTGCGGCAGTTGGCTGCCCGCCGATATTGAGCTGCTGTTCCACCAAAGCGGGGGTGATGATCATGTCGCGCGTCAGCGCGGCGAGGCGGCGCATCAGGTTTTCAAGTTCACGGACATTACCGGGCCAAACATGCTGTTCGAGCCGATCGACGGCAGCCGCATCGAGTTGCTTGCGCGGCAGGCCGTCGGCAGCGGCCCGATCCAGGAAATGACGCGCCAGCTCGCCCACATCGGCACCGCGCTCGCGCAGCGGCGGCAGCCGCACTGGCACCACGTTAAGCCGATAATAGAGGTCCTCGCGGAACTGGCCGTCGCCTATCAGCCGCGGCAGATCCTGGTGCGTCGCAGCGATGATCCGGACATCGGCGCGTATCGCGCGCGCGCCGCCCACGGGCGAGAATTCGCCCGATTGAAGCACGCGCAGCAACCGCGTCTGGGCTTCCATCGGCATGTCGCCAATTTCATCAAGGAACAGGGTACCGCCCTGTGCCTGCTCGAACCTGCCCGCCGTACGTTGGGCAGCCCCGGTGAAAGCGCCGCGCTCATGGCCGAACAATTCGCTTTCGATCAGCTCGCGCGGGATCGCCGCCATATTCACCGCGACGAAGGGGGCACCCCGACGCGGCCCGAAATCGTGGATGGCCCGCGCCACCAGCTCCTTCCCGGTGCCCGATTCACCGAGTACCAATACGGTAAGGTCGTTCGATACGACGCGCGCGACAGTGCGGTAAACCTCCTGCATCGGCGCCGAACGGCCGATCAGCGGCAGATCCTCACCCTGCGGAGGCCCCTCCTCCTCCCCGGTTGCTGCACCACGTGCCAGCGCATCGTCGACCGCCTGCACGAGTTCGCTCAAATCGAACGGCTTGGGCAGATAATCGAAGGCACCCTGCTCGGTTGCGCGCATCGCGGTCGTGAAGGTATTTTGCGCGGACAGAATGATGATCGGCATATGCGGGTTGGCGGCCAGCAATCCGGGCACCAGGTCGAGTCCGTTTCCGTCGGGCAGGATGACGTCGGTAAGCAACACTTGCGGGCGGAAATTACGGATAGCGCGGCGCAGATCGGCGGCGCTGGCAGCCGTTTCCACCGTATGACCGGCGCGGCGCAACGCCTCGCGCACCACCGTCCGAATTGCGGCATCGTCGTCGCAGACCAGGATCCGGCCGCCCATCGTCACTTCTTCGGCGCGCGCGGCAGCATCAGGCGGAATACGGTACGTTCCGGGATCCCCTCACGCGCATATTCAACCATTCCGCCCTGGTCCGCCACAAGCTTCTCGACCAGCGCCAGGCCGAGCCCACGGCCATCGCGCTTCGAACTTACAAATGGGTCGAACAAATGCTCGGCAATTTCTGCCGGCGCGCCCGGTCCATCGTCTATCACGCACACCTCGATCGGCAATTGCCTGCGCCCGTCGCCGCCCGCGGTCAGCACACGCATTCCGTGCCGGTAGGCGGTGGTGAGGGTCACCGTCCCACCCTGTTCACCCAGCGCCTCAGCCGCATTCTTGAGCAGATTGATCACCACCTGGACGAGCGAATCGCGATGGCCGAGCACCGGCGGTAGCGACGGATCGTAAACCTCCCGGAAAATCACATTATTTCCGAAACCTTGAGCTGCGACAGCCCGAGCATGTTCAAGGATGGCGTGGATGTTCTGCGGTTCGAGATCGAGCGGCCTCTTGTCGGTAAAGCCCTCCATTCGGTCGATCAGCGCCGCCACCCGATCGACCTCGTCGCGGATCAATTGGGTAAGCGCACGCCCCTCATCATCGACATTGGCCTCCAGCAATTGGGCCGCACCCCGAATGCCCGAAAGGGGATTCTTGATTTCGTGCGCCAACAGCGAGGCCGCGCCGGCGGCGGCGAGATTGCCGCCCGCGCGCCGCGCGATCGGCGCCGCGCTGGGATAAGCATGGAGCGCGACCACGCGCCAGCCCGGCCAGTCGGGCAGCGGAGCCGCGAGCAGATCGGCGCGTAGATGGCGATGGCCAGGCAAGGCGATCTCGATATCGTAGGCGACGAACGGCGTCTCGCTGGGCATTGTCCGCAAATGATGTCCCGTTGCCTCGTCGATCCCCATGCCGATCACGGCGTTGCGCGACAGGTTGAGCAGGGTCTCCGCAGCCGCATTGGCATCCAGAATCATGCCCTCCTCGTCGACTACCAGCAAGGGTGTCGGCAAGGCCGCGAGCAGGGCCTCGGCCGGAGCCGGACGCGCGTCGCCGCGCGCTCGCAACCGGGCTAGGCGGCCGCTCGAATAGTCCACGGGGCATAAAATTCGGCGAGCATCCGCAGCACTTTTTCGCCATCGGCTTCCTGGTTCACCCGATTCCGGAATTCGGCCGAGCCGGTCAGTCCCTTGGTGTACCAGCCGATATGCTTGCGGGCCATATTGACGCCCACCTCCTTGCCATACAGATCCAGCATGTCGCGGTAATGTGCTGTAATCACTCTATATTGTTCGCCGAGTGAAGGGTCCGGCCTGCGCTCCCCGGTCTGCAGCCAGCGCATCACCTGCGCGAGCAGCCATGGCCGGCCATAGGCTCCCCGTCCAATCATCAAGCCATCCGCACCCGATTGTTCGAGCGCCGCATCTGCGCCCTCGATCGAACAAATATCGCCATTGACGATCACGGGGATCGTGACGGCTTCCTTGACCTTACGAATGAACGCCCAGTCGGCGGAGCCCTTATACATCTGGCAACGGGTGCGGCCGTGCACCGTGATCATCCTGATCCCGATATCTTCCGCGATACGTGCCAGTTCGGGCGCGTTGAGGCTCCCATGATCCCAACCCATCCGCATCTTGAGCGTGACGGGCACCTTGACGGCGTTCACGGTTGCCCGGATCAAATCGGCAGCGAGCTTCGGCTTGGCCATCAGTGCCGACCCTGCGTCGCCATTGACGACCTTGCGCACCGGACAACCCATATTGATGTCGACGATTGCGGCGCCTTTGTCCTCAGCCAGCTTGGCCGCCTCGCCCATCTGCACCGGCTCGCAGCCGATCAGCTGCATCGAAACCGGATCCTCGCTGGGATCCCACAACGCCTTCTGGATCGACTGACGC
>DATMIP010000329.1:0-3007 GCA_035554515.1 Sphingomonas sp.
ACCGGGCCGGCGAACAGCTTGCGCGCCGCTTCGGTCAGGTCCGCCCGATCATCGACTGCATCGCTATCGGTCACGGTGTGGGATCGTCCTTCATCCCCGGCGTGCGCGCATAGAGCCATTGCTGCTGCGCAAGGCTGAGCAGGTTGTTCGCGACATAATAAAGCTGCAGCCCCGCCGCGAGCGGCGCGAAAAACAGCATCATCATCCATGGCATGAACTGCATCACCTGCTGCTGGGCCGGATCCATCTGCTGCGGAGACAGTCGCATCGTCGCCCACATCGTAATGCCCAGCAGGATCGCCAGCACACCCAGATGGAGCAAAGCGGGCGGGTCGAAGGGCAGCAGCCCGAACAGGTTGATCGGGGTGAGCGGATCGGGTGCCGACAGATCCTTGATCCACAATGTGAAGGGTCGATGGCGCATCTCGATCGCGAGCATCAGCACCTTGTACAGCGCGATGAAGATCGGCATCTGGATGAAGATGGGCAGACAGCCGCCGAGCGGGTTGATCTTCTCGGTCTTGTAGAGCTGCATCATTTCCTGCTGGAGGCGCGGCTTGTCGTCCTTGTAGCGCTCCTGCAGCACCTTCATCTTCGGCTGGACCTTGCGCATCGCCGCCATCGAGGCGAACTGGCGCTGGGCGACCGGGAAGAGCAAAGCGCGGACGATCACCGTCAGACAGATGATCGCCACCCCGAAATTGCCGATATGGCGGAACAGCCAGTCGAGCAGGTAGAAGATCGGCTTTTCGAACCACACGAACCAGCCCCAGTCGATCGCCCGATCGAAATGGACGATCCCGGCCGCTTCATAGGCGTCGAGCACCGAGACCTCCTTCGCACCGGCGAAGAAACGCTGTTCGACGGTGCCGGTAGCACCGGGCTGGACGAGCAGCGCCGGGATCGCGACATCGGCCTGGTAGACGCCCGCGCCGGCGCGGAAGCCGGCGTCGACCGCCACATTCTGCGCCGGGACGAGCGCGGTCTGCCAATATTTGTCGCCGAAGCCGAGCCAGCCGCCAGTCGTCTGGAAACGCTGTCCTGCAGCCCCTGCTTTGTCGAGATCGGTGAAATCCACCGAATAATCGGTCGAGCCGTTGAACGCTCCGATCGGGCCGGTATGCATCGTCCAGCTCGTCGGATCCTTCGACACGCCGACGCGGCTGACGAGACCATAGGGCTTGAGCGCAAGCGCGCCGGGGCCGTGATTGGCAACGCTCTGGCGAATGCTGAACATATAATTCCCGTCGATCGCGATCACGATCTGGAACAGCTGGCCACGGCCATTGTCCCAGCGCAGCGTGACCGGCGTGGTGGGCGTCAGGCGAGTACCGTCGGCGGTCCAGACCGTGTCCGCGCCGGGCACGGCGACGCCGTCGCCGCTCCAACCGAATTGCGCGAAATAAGCATCCTGCGTGCCGCCCGGGGACAGCAGCCGCACCGGCGGTGAATTCTTCGCGATCGTCTCGCGATGATCGAGCAGGACGAGATCGTCGATCCGCGCGCCCTTCAGATTGATCGATCCGGCGACGCGCGGGGTGGCGATCGGCACGCGCTTGCTTTCGCCCAGTACCTGCGCTCGATCGCGCGCCTTTACCGGCTGGCTGGACTGCGATTCGGGCGTGGGCAATGCGACCTGCTTGCCCTCCACGATTTTCGTCGACGGGGGGGCGGCCGCGGGCAGATAGCGGTTCGACAAATAGGTCCAGCCCAGGAACGCCAGCAGCGAAAGCGCGACGGCCAGGATCAAATTGCGCTGGTTTGGCACAGGTGCTTCTTACCTTGAGGTCTAAGGAACCGGATCGACGCCGCACCCGCCCCAGGGGTGGCATCGCAACAGACGCTTGATGGCCAGCCACGAACCGGCGAATGCCCCATAGCGCGACCATGCCTCGATCGCATAGGCCGAGCAGGACGGCGTATAACGGCAGGTCGGTGGAATCAGCCGCGACGGGCCGATCTGCCATGCCCGCGCGATCCAGATGAGCGGCCGGGCGATCATGAGCGAGCCTTGCCCAGCGCCTTGCGCAGCTCCCGGCCAAGCAGACGACAATCGCGTTCGACGCCGCCCGAACGGCCGATCAGGACATGATCGGCGCCCGGCATGCCGGCCTCGGGCAGGATCTCACGCGCCAGCGCGCGAAAGCGGCGCTTCATGCGATTGCGCACGACGGCGCCGCCGATCTTCTTGGTAACGGTGAAACCCATGCCCATCACCGGATCGTCATCGGTACGCGGACGCACGAGCAGGACGAAGCCCGGCATCGGCACGCGCCTGCCGGCGTTGGCGGCAAGGAATTCGGCGCGCCGCACCAGACGGCGCAGCACGGGAGCCGGTGCGCTCAGGCGGAAAGCTTGTTGCGGCCGCGCGCGCGACGGGCGGCGAGCACCTTGCGGCCGCCGACGGTCGCGGTGCGGGCACGGAAGCCGTGACGGCGCTTGCGAACGAGATTGCTCGGCTGAAAGGTCCGCTTCATCGTCTGTATCCCTGGAACTGCAATGCAAAAGGCCGCCGGACAAGCGGCGGCCGTCAAGGCCAGCGCCACTAGGTGAGAAGGCCCGCGAAGTCAATTGGTCTCGGCGATCCGCCTACGGCGCCGCAGCACCTTGTCGCAGGCGCGCCCCAGCTTCGGCCAGCGCCGTTTGACCGCCACGTAACGCCGCTTGGCCCAGACCGAATTGCGGATCAGCAGCGCGACGCCCGCCGCGAACACAAAGATTCCGCCCGGACCAGGGATGACCCCTACAAAAGGGGAGCTCAGGATGAGGATCCATCCCAAGGCCATCCAGCAGATGCGCCAGCGCGATCGGGGGGGCGTATCCATCGCCATTACATGCGCATGGTGTGTTACTTGTACAAGACCGTGGCGGCCCGCTGCGCGCCGGACGGGGCGAACGGAGGATATATAGCCAGGGACCTCTTACCGGCATCGAAACGCCCCGGCAGCGGATTGCCCGTCAATCCCTGAGCAAGGGAAGAAGCTGATCCCCCTGCCGCCTGATTTCG
>DATMIP010000330.1:0-13518 GCA_035554515.1 Sphingomonas sp.
GCAGCAGAAAAGCCGTGCCGACGTAACGAAGCGATTGCGTGATCTGCATTTAACTCCCCTCTCCATGTGGTTTCTGCTGACGAGCCCACCGCGTGAACCGCGGGTTAAAACTTCGCCTAGCGAAACTTCTTTCGCTAATCAGGTGCATCGCTTTTCTGTTTGTGTCAAGGGCGCCCGCCGACCGGCGTAAATAAAAGCTTTCGGTCCGTAGCGGCTTCCCGCAATACGATGCACATCAGTCTTTGAGGTTGGCAGCCTAACTGGCGAGCACCGTTACTCCGGTCCAATGTGGCGCAATCGAGCAATCAACGCATGGAGCAGGCACTAAGAGCGCCATGGGCTTCGGAGAGCGTCAGATACGGATGTCGTGACGCCCTGAGCGCTGTACGGAGCACGACGGCGAAGTGCGGCGATCGGCGTCACTCGCCGCTCCTATAGTAGGGCAAACGGCGACACATATTCGTTATGTTTATCCGGTCCGGGGCGCCAAAATTCTCCAATAAAATTAAGCGGGATCGACATTCAGGATTCCCCAATGGCGTAATGTCTGATTCATGAGGCTCCGTGTTGAAGCACGGAGCCGAGCCACGGGTATCAAGCGATACGAGTTAAACGATATGCAATGGGGTAGGATCGCCGCGTTGCGGCCCGGCAAAGCGAGTGATCCGGGCCGTACGGGTTCGGATACAACATGCCGTGGGACGGGCGGTGGCTGTACCTGAAGTTCGCGGGCGAGACGTTGATCGACGTCTCGCTCACATCGTTCAAAGAGGTCGGCAATGACTGAGACGCGCATCCATCCCAAGACAGGCAAGCCCCTGCGGCGCGGCGTGCGCCCGCAGATGGTGAAGTTCGGGTCGCTGACGCGCGTCGTCGAAGTGCCAGGCTGGTATCCCGACGACGACAGCGATGCGATTCATTCCGGGGCCGATCTCGCCGAATCCGATCACGTGTTTCGGGGGCTGAAGGGCGCCTATGCCGCCCATGTCCGCAAGGTCCGCAAGCGCCTCAAGCTGACCCAAGAAGAAGCCGGCCGGCTGATCGGTGGCGGCCGGCGCGCGTTTCAGAAATATGAGAGCGGCGCCATGCCACCGAGCGACGCGGCCGTGGGCCTGATCGAAATGCTCCATCGGCACCCGGAGGAGATCGCGTTTCTCAAGTCGATCAGGTCCGCCGCATAGCCTGTCGCTGATTGATGGCTGGAATGCCAAGACGTTCGATAACGATCTCGCGGCGCATCTGTACGGTGCCCTGCTCGATCCACACCATCTCACGACCTCGCGCCGCCATAACTGGAGCGGGAAGTGCCGGATCATACCCAGCTCGATCCGATCAATCCCTATGAGGCACTCCGACCGCCAACAGGAGGGAATCACGATTCGCGGCAAAAATCGAAACCTCTCAGCAGCCTGCCAGCTCCGAAGGCCAGGGGTTCGAATCCCTTTGGGTATGCCAAAATTCATCAAGAAAATCAGCGATTTAATAGGACTTCGATCGCCCTGGCGCACCGCTTTGGCACGCCCAAAACTCATCACTCTGTCCGATCAGTCCCGATGGTCCGGCGTTCGTCGATTTCACCAATGGCCTCCTGCCCGGATGGAGGCGCGCGATCCGTGCCATCGGCATGCCAGCCCCCGCGTTCAGCCCTGTGTCCATGACGTACCGGCAAGCCATCCGCCGTCCACGTACATCGCCTGGCCGGTGATGAAGGACCCCGCTTCGGACGCAAGCATGAGGCACATGCCGATCAATTCCTCGGGATATCCCGGCCGCCGCATGGGGCTTCTTTGCAGGAGCCACTTTCCACGGACAGGATCCTCCCAAAGCGGTTTGGATAGCGGGGTCAGCATGAAGCCCGGGCATATGGCGTTGACCCTGATATGGTCCCGCGCCCATTCGACCGCCATCGACTTCGCCAGATTGCAGACGGCGGCCTTATAGGCGCCGTAGACGGAAACATTATCCAGTCCGATGGCATTGGTGAGCGAACCGATATGAATGATCGAGCCGCCTCCGTTTTTGGACATTATTTTCGCGGCCTCGCGAGAGAGCTCGTAGGGCACGCGAAGATTGAGGTCGCCGATCAGCTCCCAGTTTTCCCGCGATACATCGAATATCGGCTCCCGCCGGTTCGTGCCGGCATTGTTGACGAGGATGTCGACGCGGCCAAACTGCGCCATTGCTTCACGCACGATCTCCGCCGGGGCGGTATCGGCCAGGAGATCACACGCAAATTCGCGGGCCGTGCCGCCCGCCGCCCTGATCGCATCGGCGGTTGCCGCGGTCGAGGAGGTTGGATGGTGCGTCATCAGCACATTGGCGCCAGCCGCGGCCAGACCCGCCGCCATCCATCCTCCCAATCCTCCGCCCGCGCCCGTTACGATGGCCGTCTTGCCTTCCAGTCCGAAAAGCATATCCGGCCGGAGCTTCCGGATCCGCTCGGGATCAAGAGACTTCAACTCAAAACTCATTGCTGCGACTCCCGATCAGGCCGATCTGTAGCGAATTGCGGGTCCCTGACCTTCTCGACCCTGCCGATGACGAAAGTATAGGTCAGAGCGCCTAGCAGCGCGACGGTGGCGATATAGATGAGGCCGGGGGCGAAGTTCCCCCCCTGGGCCAGATACCCGATCACCAGCGGCGTCGTGATGCCGGCGATATTGCCGATGAAATTGAACGCCCCCCCCGTCAGTCCGATCAGCCGGGGCAGGGTCATCGTCGAAATCAACGACCAGCCGATCGTCGCCATGCCGTTCCCGAAAAAGGCCAGCGTCATGAAGCCGAGCACCCATTCCGGGCTTTCAACATAATTGGCGCCAACCGTGGTGCAGGATAGAAGCAGGCCCGTCACGATCGGTATTTTGCGCGCCAGCCCGATGTTGACCCCGCGCCGTACCATGAAATCGGACCACAGGCCGGACGCCAGCACGCCGATAAAGGCTCCGAGAAACGGCACCGAGGCATAGAAACCGGATTTCACGAAACTCATGTGGCGAAACTGGATCAGATAGGTCGGGAACCACGTGATGAAAAACCATTGCGTCGAGGAGACGGCGAACTGGCCCAGATAGACGCCCCACAGCTTGCGCGAGCCGAACACCAGCCGGAAATCGGCCCTCGAAAAAGGTTGCCGCGGCGTTTTCCTGCTTAGATCGACCAGCGCGCCGCCCGCCTGGATCAAGGCGATTTCCGCCTGATTGGTGGACGGGAACTGGCGCGGTTCGCGATACACCACAAGCCAGATGACACCCCAGGCCAGTCCCACGCCGCCCGTCACGAAAAATACAGCGTGCCACCCGATAATATTTTGAATCCACAGCAGCACCGGAATCAGGAAGGCGAGGCCGAAATATTGTCCCGCGGTGTAAAACCCGATCACGGACGCACGCTCATGATCAGGAAACCACGTCGTCGCGACGCGATTGTTGACCGAATAAGCCGGCGCCTCAAGCAGCCCGACAAGAATGCGCAATATTATAAGCCCGACGATGCCGCCAGCGACGCCGAGCGCCATCGTGGCGAGCGACCACAGAATGAGCAGGATCGGATAAAGCGTTCGTGGGGTGACCCGATCCACGAGCCAGCCGCCGGGTATCTGGAAAAATGCATACGTCCAGCCAAAGGCGGCGAGCACCCAGCCCATGCGCCTCGTATCTATGCCAAGATCATGTTCGATCTGCGGAACCGTGAGCGACAGATTGGCGCGGTCCAGAAACGTGATCGCCACCGTAACGAACAACATCATCGCGATGATCAGCCGGCTCCGCGAAGCCGGATTTTCAGCGCGCCCCCCCTCGGCGATATGGTCCTCCACAGCCTTGAACATCCCATCAATCGTGATACAGAAACGTATACGTTACAGTATTCCCGACGGATTGCGCCACAAAATTCGGTGATGGCGTCGGGAAAGCAAGCAATGGACAGCCATTCACATGCGACGCCGATTTTCTCGAGCTTGGTAATTGGAGATTCCCAGGAGGGTAATAATGAACAACAAAGCCCGCACGGCGATTGCAGTATTGATATTGAGTATTTCCGTACAGATTCCGGCTGCTGCGGCCACAGAACGCGTTTATATTGGCAGCTATACGGCTCCCGCCGATGGCGCCGGCCCGGCACCACCCGTCAATCACGGCGAAGGCATCTATATGGCCACCTTCGATTCCGGGACGGGGACACTGTCCGTCCCAAAACTGGCGGCCCGATTGTCTTCGCCGACATGGATCGTGGTCAACGCGAAACGCGACGTCCTTTATGCGATCGACCGGTTTCGCGGCGATGTCGACAAGGCGCGCGCGAGCTTGCCCTCGATGTGTCACGAAGGTGTGGCGGCGGTGTCCGCTTATGTCATCGACCATGCGAGCGGCGCGCTGACATTCGTCAACCAGGTCGATGCCGGCGGTGATTCATGCCACCTTGCGATCGATCCGAAAGGGAAATATCTGCTGAGCGCCAATTATGGCGATGGCTCAATCGCCGTGCTGCCAATCCGTGAGGATGGCGGGCTCGAACCCCATACTGATCTGATACATCCGACGGGGCCGCTCCACCCCGACAAGCCCGGCGACAATCCCGTTCAGAACTACGCATATAGCAGTCATACCAATTCGCACGTTCATATGGTGGGCTTCGACCCATCGGGTCGTTACGTGGTCGCGAACGACGCCGGGCTGGACAAGGTTCTGGTGTTCAAAAGCGAGCTCGATCGCGGCAAACTGGTGCCGGTCGCGACTTTTGACGAGACGCCGGGATCGGCACCGCGTCACTATGCTTTTTCTCACGATGGGCGCTCGTTCTACAATTTGCTCGAACAAAATTCCAAATTGGCGGTCAATTCCTTCAATGCGGAAACCGGCGCTATAATTCCGCGGCGGAAACTGTCGGCCCTGCCGGCGGGCTTTGCGGGCAGCAGCAAGGCTTCGGAGATTCTCGCCGCCAGGAACGGGCGCTTTCTGTATGCGGGCAATCGCGTGAACGACACCATCGCGACCTTCGCAATCGATGCGCGGGGAGGCGCGCGGTTGCTAGCTAACACGCATACCGGCGCCGACAATCCTCGAAGCCTCGCTTTTGATACGACGCAGCAATATCTGTTTTCGATAAATCAAGGCGGAGATTCGATTACCGTGTTCAAGCTTGACCCGAAAACGGGGTTGCCCATGACGCCGCCCCAATGGGTGCCGGTTCCGAGTCCAACCGTGATGGTATTCATAGAATAAAGATCGGGTTTCCCGCGTCGATGCCATGTAATATCCGTGTAAGCTGATTGACGGCGTGGAAACATATAAGAAGTGATATTCGACGGAGCATGGCCTTCGTCTGGAAAGCGGCGCATATGACATTAGGGGCGGCATGAACAAGATCGCAATGGTGACGGGCGCGGGCAGCGGGATCGGCCGCGCCGTGGCTAGGGCCCTGTCCGCAGCCGGATTCGACGTGGTGATGACGGGAAGGCGGCTTGCGGCGCTGAACGAAAGCATGGCGCCGATGTCGGGCGAGACGCTGGCGGTTGCCGCCGATGTCAGCGACCCGGCAAGCGTCAAATCGCTGTTCGCCGAAACCGAGGCGCGTTTCGGCCGGCTGGATTTGCTGTTCAACAATGCCGGTATCGATCTGCCCGCCACGCCGATCGAGGACATTTCATTCGAACAATGGCAATCCATTGTCGGTGCCAACCTCACCGGCACGTTCCTATGCACCCAGGAAGCGGTGCGGCTCATGAAAAAGCAGGCACCCCAGGGCGGCCGCATCATCAACAACGGCTCGGTCAGCGCCGATCGGCCGCGGCCACAATCCGCCGCCTATACCGCGACCAAGCACGCGATTACCGGCCTTACCAAGTCGATCATCCTGGATGGCAGGCCGTTCAACATCACTGCCGGCCAGATCGATATCGGTAATGCCTCCACGGAGATGACCGGGCGCATGACCCGGGGAGTTCTCCAGGCGGACGGTACATCGGCGGTCGAGCCGCGGATGGACGCCGATCATGTCGCGCGAGCGATCGTCTATATGGCCGGCCTGCCCCTTGGCGCCAACGTGCCTTTCATCACCGTGATGGCGACGACGATGCCTCTCTTTGGCCGGGGATAAGGGCTTTCGGGCACCGTGATGGAGAAGCGAGGGCCCGGGGCAGGGATCGCGCGACCCTCATTGCGGCCACCTCGCACGATCCCGCGACGCCGCCCGCGGCCGGCCATCCAGGGCAACCGATCAGGGTTTGGCGAGGATGGGCGCCTCTCATGGCGCTCCGCTTGCCATATCAGATGCGGGCCTATCAAAAAAAACCGATCGTGAGGGACACGGCCGAGGTTGCAAAGTTCATCGGGAGCGGCGACACCTCGCAGACGACGCATCGTGAAAGTCGAGTCAGGCTTATGGATTTGTCGTTGAAGCTCAGGAAACTGGCGGCCTTCCACCTGGCGCGGCCCTATATCCGGCGCGAGCTGCCCGGATGGGGCAGGCTCTACAATAATTTGGTAGGCAGCCATCAGCGCGACGCCGACTGGCGCGAAGAGAAGATCCGGTGGATTTCGGGCAAGCTGCACGGCTACCAGATGCAGCTCGACATTTCGGGCTGGTCCAACCGCAAGACCTTCTTTCTCGGGCGGTTCTACGACCTGCCGACGCAGCTGGTGCTGCAGTCCGTCCTTGGCGAAGGCGACCTGTTCGTGGATATCGGCGCGAACGAGGGGATGATGACGCTCCTCGCGTCACGGATCGTCGGGCCCAGGGGAAAGGTTATCGCCTTCGAACCCAATCCGAAGCCCCGCGCGTGTCTCGAGGCCGCGATCGAGCGCAACGATATCGCCAACATCGAGGTCAGGCCGATCGGCCTCGGCGCGAGCGACGCGCTGCTCACCCTTTCGGTGCCCAAATTCAATAGCGGCGAAGGTTCGTTCGGGAAGCCAGCCTATAATGAAGACGATCTGATACAGATCGATTGCCCGGTGAAGACCGCCGACGCCGAACTGGACGGGCTCGCCCCCACGCTGATCAAGATCGACGTCGAAGGATTCGAGCCTTACGTTATCGAAGGCCTGAAAAAGGTGATGGCGAAGGTGCATCCACCTGTCGTGATGGAGGTGGTTTCTGGCCACCTTCGTAATGCGGGGGGCAGCGTCGATGCGCTGGTGGCGACGATGCAGGAGGCCGGATATCGCGGCTTTCAGCTCGGCACGGAGCGGCAGGGGATGAAGCACGGTCTGGCGCTGCATCCCGTGACCCCCTCGGAAGGCTTCCGCGGCGATGTCCTCTGGGTGCATCAGGACGATCGTTTCGCCTTCCTTCCCCGGTGATCGAAAAGGCGCCGATGCTTGCCACGATGCGGACCTGCCGTTAGACGATTTGTCTGAGTAACGGAGGCAAGATGATCGCATCGTTGATCCAGTTTCGTGACTCCGCGGGCAGGCGCGGCGTCGCCGGCCTGACGCACGAGGGTGAAGCCCGGGTGGTGCCCGGGGCGGAAACGGTGCTTGATCTGGCAAGGCGCGCGCTCGACAGCGGGCATGGCATCGCCGAACTGCTCGCTTCGGCGGACGGCGGCCCCGCGCTGGATCTGGATCGGGTCACCCCGCTCGCGCCGATCGACCATCCCGATCCCGCGCACCTCATCATCACCGGCACGGGCCTGACGCATCTCGGTTCGGCCGAAGGGCGCGACCGGATGCACCGCACCGCGATGGCGGATCCCGCGCCGACCGATTCGATGAAGATGTTCCTGATGGGCGTCGAAGGCGGCAAGCCCGCCGACGGAGAGATCGGCGTACAGCCCGAATGGTTCTACAAGGGCGATGGCTCGACCCTGGTCGGGACGGATGCGCCGCTCGTTTCGCCTGCCTTCGCGCTGGATGCCGGGGAGGAGCCCGAAATAGCGGGCATCTATCTGATCGATCGGGACGGTAATCCGGTCCGCCTCGGCTTCGCGCTGGGCAACGAATTTTCAGACCATGTAACCGAGCGCGGCAATTATCTGTGGCTCGCGCATTCGAAGCTGCGTCAGGCGGCGCTGGGCCCCGAATTGCGGCTTGGCGAACTGCCGCACGACATACGCGGCACCAGCCGTATCCTGCGCGATGGCACTACGCTCTGGGAAAAGCCGTTCCTGTCGGGCGAAACGAACATGTCGCACAGCATCGCCAATCTTGAACATCACCATTTCAAATATGGGCTGTTCCGGCGCCCGGGCGATATCCACGTTCACTTTTTCGGGACCGCCACGGCTTCGTTCGCCGACGGGATAGTCACCAGCCCGGGCGATATATTCGAGATCGAGGCCGACGCCTTCCGCCTGCCGCTGCGCAATCCGATCGCCGTGGCGGCGGAGCGTAGCGTGCAGGTGCGCACCCTCTGACTGTCAATTCCGGCCGGCCCGAACGGGCACGGCCGTAGCCGGCCCGCCAGGCTACTGCCTATTGGAGATCGAGCACCACCACCGACTTCGGGGGTAGGGTCACCGAGAGGCCGTCGGGCCCGATCGTCGCACCGGTAAATGGCTGGGGCACCACGACGTTCGGCTGATCGAAGCTGTTCAGCGAGTTGATCGCAGGCGCGGTGAGGATGCGGCCCGTTACGCCGCCTGCCGTTACGCCCGCCAGTCTGGCGGAGACAATCGCCGGCTGGTTGGGATCGAGATTGGCCAGAGCGATGTGTATCCTGCCGGCCTTGTCGCGCACCGCCGAGGCGCTGACCGCGGGCATGACCCATTGATCCTTGTTGTACCAGGGCGATTTCACCTCGATCGGAAGCTGGGTCGCGTCTTGGAACGGCTTGTAGAGCTGGAAGACATAATAAGTCGGGGTCTTCACCATCTTCCTGCCGTCGGTGAGGATCATCGCCTGGAGCACGTTCACCATCTGCGCGACCGCCGCCATCTTCACGCGATCGGCATGCTTGACGAACAGATTGATGTTGATTGCCGCGACGAGCGCATCGCGCAGCGTATTCTGCTGGATCAGGAAACCGGGATTATCGCCCGGGGCCGGATCGTACCAGGTGCCCCATTCGTCGACCACCAGCCAGACGCGCTTGGCGGGATCGTACTTATCCATGATCGCGGAATGCTTCGTGAGAAACTCGTCCATCCGCAGCGTCTTGGTCAGGGTCGCCGCCCACTCGGCCTCGCCGAAGCTGGTCGCCGAACCCTTATGCGCCCAATCGGGGCCGGCAATCGTGTAATAATGAAGGGTGAGGCCGTCGATCTGCTTGCCCGCCTCGCGCATCATCACTTCGGTCCAGTTATAATCTTCGTCCGACGGCCCGCTCGCAATCTTCGTCAGCCTGGTCTTGCCCGCGGCCTTGAGGAAGGTGGCATATCGCCGCGTCTCGTCGGCCGCATATTCGGGGCGCATGTTGCCGCCGCAGCCCCAAAGCTCGTTACCAAGTCCGAAAAAGCGAAGGTTGAAGGGGGCCGCATGTCCGTTGCGCGCGCGTTCCTGCGCCAGGCTCGAGCCGGTAGCCGAGGTCATATATTCGACCCACTCGGCCATTTCACGCGGCGGCGCATTGCCGACATTCCCCGATATATAAGCTTCGGCCCCGATCAGATCGAGGAATCCCATATATTCGTGAGTCCCGAAACTATTGTCTTCGGTCACGCCGCCCCACCAGGTGTTCACCTTGACCGGCCGTTTGCCTGCCGGCCCAACCCCGTCGCGCCAGTGATATTCGTCCGCGAAGCAACCGCCCGGCCAGCGCACGAACGGAACCGACAATTCCTTCAGCGCATCGACCACATCCTTGCGATAGCCGCCGACGTTGGGGATGGGCGATTTCGGCCCGACCCAGATACCGCCATATATTCCATGGCCGAGATGCTCGGCGAACTGGCCGAATATATTCCTGCTGACCTCGGGGCCGGGCTGATCGGCGCGGATCACGACATCTGCGGTCGGGGATGGGGCAGCCTGCGCGATACCCAACGAGGCCAAGGCCAGCGCCGCGCCCGCCATCCACGATCCAATCAAACGCACAATCCTGCTCCCGATGTTTGTCGGACAAATGCTATAGCGTTGCGCAGAGATCAAGGGCATGGTTCCGGCTCGACATTCGAAAAGCTTTGCTTTCTTATTTCTGCAGGGGAAATCGGGTGGCTCACGATCAGACAGCGCTTCCGCAGCCGGCTGCTGGTCTGCGTATTCACGGTACGATCGCGCACGACCTGGGCGTGGCGATCGTCGCCGGCGAATATGCGCCCGGCGATACGCTGCCTGGTGAAATCGAATTCGCGCATAAGCTCGGTGTCTCGCGCAGCGCATATCGTGAGGCAATACGCATGCTGGCGGCCAAGGGCCTGGTCGAAAGCCGCACCCGCACGGGCACGCGCGTCAGCGTGCGCGAACGATGGAATTTGCTGGATCCCGACATACTCGCCTGGGCATTCGAGAGCGAGCCGAGCGAGGCTTTCATCCGCGACCTGTTCGAGCTGCGCATGATCGTCGAGCCGGGTGCCGCGAGCCTGGCGGCGGAACGTCGCGGCGACGCGGACCTCCAACAGATGAGCCATGCTCTGCTGGAGATGAAGCGTTACGGCCTGGCGCATCCGGACGGACAGGCGGCGGACAAGCGCTTTCACGCCGCGATCCTCACTGCTTCGCGCAATGCACCGCTCATCACCTTGTCGAGTTCGATTACCGCGGCGGTGAGCTGGACGACGATCTACAAACAGCGCAAGCGCGCGCTCCCGCGCGATCCGTTACCCGATCATGAGCGGCTCTACGAAGCGATCGCGGCGGGTGATCCGGACGCAGCGCGCGCCACCATGGCCGAACTCGTCGGTCTCGCGCTGAGGGACACGGAATTGTCGCGCGAAGGCTGAGCTGATCGGTCGCGCTGCTAGTGATTGTCCCGCGGGATGCCGTGCGTCTGGGCGATACGCTGATATTTTTCGCTGCCTTCGAGGATCGCGCCCCGGTCCATCTGCCCGACCAGCGCACGCTGGATTTCCTGCCACGGTGTCTGCGATTCGGGATAGGCATAGCCGCCGGCCGCTTCGAGGTCCGCACGGCGGCGCTGCAATTCGGCCTCGTCGACAAGCATGTCGGCGCGTCCCTTGCCAAGGTCGATCCGCACGCGATCACCGGTCCGCAGCAACGCGAGGCCGCCCATCGCTGCCGCCTCGGGCGAAGCGTTGAGGATGGACGGGCTGCCGCTCGTGCCCGATTGGCGCCCGTCGCCGATGCAGGGCAAAGCGTGGATGCCGTCCTCGATCAGATAAGCCGGCGGGCGCATGTTCACCACCTCGGCCGCGCCGGGATAACCGATCGGCCCGGCGCCGCGCATGAACAGCAGGCTTTCGGGCGTGATCCCGGTCGCGGGATCGTCGATGCGATGGTGATAATCTTCCGGCCCGTCGAACACGATCGCCGGCCCTTCGAATGCCTCGGGATCGTCTGGATTGGACAGATAGCGTTCGCGGAATTCGGGGCTGATGACGCTGGTCTTCATGATCGCCGCATCGAACAGATTGCCGGTGAACACGACGAAACCGGCCTCGTCGACCAAGGGATTGTCGAAACGGCGAATCACGCGATCGTCCTCGATCGTCGCGTCGCGGCAATTGTCGCCGATCGACCGGCCGTTGGCGGTGATCGCCTTTTCGCGGATCAGCCCCTGCTTCATCAGTTCGGCGACGACCGCGGGCACCGAACCCGCGCGATAATAATCCTCGCCGAGATATTCGCCGGCAGGCTGCAGATTGACCAGCAGCGGCACCTTGTGGCCGAATTCCTGCCAATCCTTGACGTCGAGCTCGGCGCCGACATGCCGTGCGATCGCAGTGAGGTGGATCGGCGCGTTGGTCGATCCGCCGATCGCGCTATTGACCACGATCGCATTGAGGAAGGCGTCGCGCGTCATGATGTCGGATGGCTTCAAATCCTCCGCCACCATTTCGACGATGCGCAGGCCGGTCTTGTAGGCCGCTTCCTGTCGATCGCGGTAGGGCGCGGGGATCGCCGCGGTGCCCGGCAGCATCATGCCCAGCGCCTCGGCGAGGCTGTTCATCGTGCTCGCCGTTCCCATCGTGTTGCAGAAACCGGTCGAGGGAGCCGACGAGGCCACCAGCTTGATGAAGCCCTGCGCATCGATCTCGCCCGTCGCGAGCAGTTCGCGCGCCTTCCACACGATCGTGCCCGATCCCGTGCGCTCGCCCTTGAACCAGCCGTTGAGCATCGGCCCGACGGACAAGGCGATGGCGGGGAGGTTCACCGTCGCCGCCGCCATCAGGCAGGCAGGCGTGGTCTTGTCGCATCCGGTCGTCAGCACGACGCCGTCGATGGGATAGCCGTACAGCGCCTCGACGAGCCCGAGATAAGCGAGGTTCCGGTCAAGCCCCGCGGTCGGGCGTTTGCCCGTCTCCTGGATCGGATGGACGGGGAATTCCAGCGCGATGCCCCCCGCCTCGCGAATTCCCTCGCGGATGCGTTCGGCCAAGACGAGATGATGGCGGTTGCAGGGGCTGAGATCCGAGCCGGTCTGGGCGATGCCGATGATGGGCTTGCCCGCCTGGAGCTCGTCCAGGCTGAGCCCATAGTTCAGATAGCGCTCAAGATAGAGCGCGGTCATATCGACATTGTCGGGGTTATCGAACCAGGCGCGGGAGCGGAGCTTGGGCTGAGGCATGGATGGTCCGTTGTTGGCTTTTTGTTCGGCGCGCCGCGATTGGCGCGGCACCCCATTGACGCTGGGTTGGCGGCTCAATACTCATACAAATAGTAAAAGGGCAATGCATGATCCAATGCATGCTTTAGGGGATTTTTCGATGGCCGGACCTATGGCAAGCGCGACTGAAACTCCCGGGAGCCCGACGGTCGGCGGCAATTATGGGCCGGCGCTGACCCTGCTCGCCAGCCTCTTTTTCATGTGGGGCTTCATCACCGTCATCAACAACACGCTGCTGCCGCATCTGCGCAGCGTGTTCGAGCTCAACTATACGCAGACTACGCTGATCGAGAGCGTGTGGTTCATCGCCTATTTCTTCGCCTCGATTCCGTCGGCCAAGCTGATCGAGCGCATCGGCTACCAGAGGTCATTGGTCATCGGCCTCGTCATCATGGCGGCGGGCGCGCTGGGCATGGTGCTCGCGGCGAGCCTGCCGTCTTATGGCGTGACCCTCGTCATGCTGTTCGTGATCGCGAGCGGGATCACGTTGCTCCAGGTCGCGGCCAATCCTTATGTCGCCGTCGTCGGTCCGCCGGCAACCGCCTCGTCGCGCCTCAACCTCGTACAGGCGATGAACTCGGCCGGCACGATGCTGGCACCTTTGTTCGGTGCCTACCTCATTCTCGGGCGCTCGGTTGGGGGGACGGTCAAGGAGGGCACGGTGATCACAGCCGCCGAGCGTCTCGCCGACGCCCATTCGGTGGTCCTGCCCTACGTGCTCGTCGCGATCGTCTTACTCCTCCTCGCCGTTGTGATCGCGCGCTTCCCGCTGCCTGCCATGGGCAGCGCCACGAGCCGCGCCGCCAAGGAAGATCGCAAGAACCATTCGCTGTGGCGCCACCGCAACCTGGTGTTCGG
>DATMIP010000331.1:0-4205 GCA_035554515.1 Sphingomonas sp.
GGCCAGACCTTGGCCAGGGCCGCCGGATAGTTGGCCGAATTGTTGACTTGTGCTGCCAGCATCAGGAACGGCTTGCCGTCGACGATCAGCGCGTGATGGCCGTCCCGCGCGACGATGCGCGGCAGTTCGGGCGCGGAAAAGGCCGCGCAGGGCAGCACCGCGGACGCCAGCAAGATTGCCAGGCGAACATGGATACCGTGCTTAAGCGCCATTACCGCCTCTCCTCTGTTCCGGCGCCGGCCGGTTGAGGACTGTCTGACGCGAAGCAACGACAAGCGCAAGCCGTAGGCAAAAACCATTTTTAAATATGAAAATCGTATGAATTAGAGCGGAATACTGGCGGCCGCCGACGGCTGCCGAATCGTGAAGATACCGGTGCGCTTCATCCTGGCGCTTTCCGTTTCGGCGACGTCATAATCGGCAATGACGGCGAGGCGCTGGTGCGGAAGGAAGGCCCGCCAGGGATCGCCGATGAGCACCTCGATCGCGGCTGCCCGGCATCGATCCAGAAATGCCATCACCCGGCGGGCGAGCCCATCTTCATAAAAGAGGTCGCCGACAAGCACCAGATCGACGAGGGGTGGCGGGCTGACAGTGGGATCGGTCTGCGCGACACCGACCGCGACATTGTTGAGCGCGACGTTCAGGCCGAGCGCCGCGACCGCATAAGGATCGATTTCGGCGGCCAGAACCTCACCCGCGCCCGCCTTTGCCGCGGCGATCGCAACAAGGCCCGAACCCGCGCCCAGATCGAGCACCCGCCGACCCGCGACGATTTCCGGATGATCGAGAATGTGGCGGGCAAGCGCGAGCCCGCCGGCCCAATGGTAGGCCCAATAAGGAGATGCGGCGGTTCCTCCCTGCGGCCCCTCCAGCCGGCCCATACCGCTCGATCGGGAGGCCTTGTGCAGGCGGATTTCCGGTATCCATGGCACCGGCCCCACCGGCAGATTGGCCCGAATGAACGCCACGGGATCGAACGGGGCCATCCGAAAGCCATAGCCGGTCGCATGGCGACGACAAAAGCGCGTTCGCCCCGCAACCCTGCCGGGCCGCGCGAAAGCATGACGCGAACTTACGGCGGGCAAGCCGGTTGACGCGACCCGGCTGCTACCTATCTCGCGCTGACTCCCCTCCTGATACATGGTGTCGCACCGATGGAAAATCGCCAGCTTGGCCGTTCGGGCCTGAAAGTTCCGGTATTGAGCTTCGGCACCGGCACGTTCGGCGGCGGCGACGCATTTTTCGACAGATGGGGTAAGACCCAGGCGGAAGAGGCAGGCCGGCTGATCGACATCTGCCTCGATGCGGGCGTCACCTTGTTCGACACGGCTGACATTTACTCGCAGGGCCGCTCGGAAGAAGTGCTGGGCGCCGCGCTCAAGGGCAAGCGCGAGCGCGCGCTCATTTCGACCAAGGCGACTTTCCGGGCGGGCGACGGGCCCAACGATGTCGGCTCGTCACGCTTCCATCTGACGCGCTCGGTCGAGGCCAGCCTGAGACGGCTCGGAACCGACCATATCGATATCTATTTCATGCACGGCTTCGACGCGTTGACGCCGGTTGACGAAACGCTGCGCGCGCTCGACGACCTGATCACCGCCGGCAAGATCGGCTATATCGGCGCATCAAATTTCTCGGGCTGGCATCTGATGAAGAGCCTGGCGAAATCGGACGAACATGGGCTCGCCCGCTATGTGGCTTACCAAGGCTATTATTCGCTGGTCGGGCGCGACTATGAACATGAACTAATGCCGCTTGGCATCGACCAGGGCGTTGGCCTGATGGTGTGGAGCCCGCTTGGCTGGGGCCGCCTCACCGGCAGGATCCGCCGCGGACAACCCGCGGGCGAGGGGCGCATTGCCCAGGGCGGGGCGCTCGGTGGTCCTCCGGTCGACGATGAACATCTGTTCGGCGTGGTCGACGCGCTCGACAAGGTTGCGGCCGAAACCGGCAAGACCGTCAGCCAGATCGCGCTCGCCTGGCTGCTCACCCGCCCGACCGTCGCCAATATCGTGGTGGGCGCGCGCAACGAGGAGCAGTTGCGGCAGAATCTGGGCGCGGTGGGATGGACGCTGGAGC
The DNA here is from genome assembly GCA_035554515.1 of Sphingomonas sp. GTDB lineage: Bacteria > Pseudomonadota > Alphaproteobacteria > Sphingomonadales > Sphingomonadaceae > Sphingomonas_I. The sequence goes on from DATMIP010000331.1 coordinate 2,083, forward strand.
CCGAACATGTCGCCTTGCTGGACGATGTCAGCCGCCGGCCGCCGGCTTATCCTTATTGGCACCAGATGGCTTTCGGCGAGCGCAATCCCAAGCCGACCAAGTGGTGAAAGTAGTGAAAGTGGTGAAACGAACTCAGCGGTCCGGCTGATCGGGCGGATCGGACTGCCCGGTCGGCGCGGACGATCCTTTGACTCGCGCGTTGCGCCTGGCGAGCTCTTCGGCGGCGCGGGCGCGCTCAAGCCGATCCTCGGCCTGCTCGGCCAGGATGCGCAGATGCGCCCCGGTCACGTCTCTTTCCGCCATCCTTCGCCCAACGCGCCTGAGCGCGGCTTGTTCAGCGGCCGGCCCTATTTTCTGTCCGCATCGCCGCGAAGCCAGGCTCGATTCGCTATTTTCGGGCAACTGGCCTATCAGGCTTCATCGCCACCACCGACCTGCGAGCGAGGTGGCGACCGAGAGCCGCCGCGCTCCCGCTTGCCGTGGAGGCAGAGGTCATGCGTCAAATGCCGAAGGCGTTCGTTCGGGCCGCATCGCCGCCTTGAGCGTCGCGCCGCGACCTAGAATGTTGTTGTACTTTCAAGGAGAACGATATGTCCCGAGTTGCCGTAAAGCCGTACCTGATCACCAAGGACCAGGAAGGCTCGATCCGCGTCGCGGTGCGGACGACACGGCTGAATTCGCAGGGCTATCCTCTGGTTTCGTCGGAGACGCTGGAACAGAGCTTCCGAACCGCCACGATGGCGCGCAGCTATCTGCGTGAAAATTATGGTGCGGAGGCCGGCGACATAGCGCTCAAATAGCGGCCGGCGCTTCTTTCATGGGCGACGATCCTGTCTCCCCTTGGGCCAATTGGTTCAATATGGTCATACCTGATCTGGCGGCATATAGAGTATCTGTGCGAGGCTCGGCGCGACGGCTGTGGTTGAGTGTCGATTATGACGATCAGTGCCTTGATTATCGACGATTCGCTGGTGATCCGGGCCATATTGGAAAATGTGATCGGCAATCATTCCGATCTCGCGATCGTTGGCATTGCGTCGGACGTGGAAACCGCGCGGCGGATGATTGACGATCATCAGCCCGATGTGATCACGCTCGATCTGGCGTTGCCGGGAATGGACGGGCTGAGCTTCCTGGGCGAGCTTTCCAGCCGGCCGCACGCGCCCGTGATCGTGGTTTCCTCATCGACCGTCGCGGAATCCGCAGCAGCCAAAAATGCCGTCGACCGCGGTGCATATGCCTGTTTCGACAAAGCGAAGCTGGTATCCGAATCCGATAAGTTCATTCGGCTGCTCAAGAAGGCGGCCAAGCAGCGATCGAAAGCCGCCTGACCAGGGTCGGCCGGACTTTCCCCACGCTCGCCCGCGGCGGAACCTTGATCCAGATCAATTGTTTATCATGACGGGAGCTGCCTATCCGGACGGCAGCGCGGCGGCAGCGTGGGCGCGATCAACACATGCATATCGATACGGGGGTTGCCGAACGAATCCTCTCCGCAGTTACCGCGTCATATCGGAATGGCGGCAGCGAGCTGCCCGACATCCTCGCCCGGATACAGGCCGCCGTCTACATTACCGATCCGGATGGCGTGATCACGCATTATAACCGGGCTTGCGTCGGTCTGTCCGGCCGCACGCCGCGGATCCATCAGGACAAATGGTGCGTCACGTGGCGGCTCTACACGACCGAAGGCGAATTCCTCCCGCACGATGAATGTCCGATGGCGGTCGCGATCCGCGAGCGGCGGCCCATTCGGGGGCAGCGCGCCATCGCCGAACGCCCTGACGGGACGCGCGTCCCGTTCACGCCCTATCCCACGCCAATGTTCGACGGCGAGGGCAATCTGATCGGTGCGATCAACCTGCTGGTCGATCCGGGCCAGCAAAAGGGGCGGAGCCATTTGCTGGGCCGGGCGACGCGTTGCCGCGAACTCGCGGCTTCCTGCAATGATGAACGGACGGCGCGCACGTTGAAGCTCATGGCGACCGAGTTTGAAGAGCAGGCGTCGTTCATGGCGACGCTCAACTGATCGGTCGTCAGACGAAATCCGTGAGAGACAAGGTGATTGGCCCATTGACGATCGAATCGATCTTGATAGCCGAGTCGGGCAAACCACCCTTGCC
>DATMIP010000332.1:0-8453 GCA_035554515.1 Sphingomonas sp.
CTGCGGCGTCAAGGTCTGGATCTTCAAGGGTGAGATCCTCGGCCATGATCCGTTGGCGCAAGAACGCCTCATGATGGAAGCTCAGACCTCGGGGGTCCGTCCGGCGCGCTGATAGGATTTCCTATCAGTCTGCCTGATCGGCCGTCGTCACGGTGTCAGAAGGTTAGATAAGACATGCTGCAACCGAAGCGCACCAAGTTCCGTAAGGCCCATAAGGGCCGCATCCATGGCGATGCCAAGGGCGGCACGGCGCTCAATTTCGGCGCGTTCGGGCTCAAGGCGCTCGAGCCGGAGCGGATCACCGCGCGCCAGATCGAGGCGGCTCGCCGCGCGATCACGCGCCACATCAAGCGCCAGGGGCGTTTGTGGATCCGCATCTTCCCGGACATTCCGGTCTCGTCGAAGCCGGCCGAAGTCCGCATGGGCTCGGGCAAGGGTGCGCCTGAATTCTGGGTCGCCCGTGTCAAGCCCGGCCGTATCCTGTTCGAGCTCGACGGTGTTCCGGGCCCGATCGCCCGCGTCGCTTTCGAGCGCGCGATGGAAAAGCTCCCGATCAAGACCAAAGTCGTCGCCCGCCTGGGCGAGTCCGTCCACGAGGCTGTGTAACATGGCGAAAATTGCCGATCTCAAGGTCGCGACCGACGACCAGCTTTCGACCCAGCTCGGTGAGCTGAAGCGCGAGCAATTCAACCTGCGCTTTCAGGCGGCGACTAACCAGCTCGAAAAGCCGAGCCGCGTTCGCGAGGTTCGCCGCACGATTGCCCAGATCAAGACGCTGCAGACCGCTCGCGCGGCTGCGGTCAGCAAGTAGGAGACATCACATGCCGAAGCGCGTGCTGACGGGAACGGTGGTCTCCGACAAGACCGACAAGACGGTGGTGGTCTCGGTCGAGCGGCGGGTGAAGCACCCGCTCTACGGCAAGATCATCAAGCGTTCGAAAAAGTATCACGCCCATGATGAGGGCAACGTTTTCAAGGAAGGCCAGACGGTTCGCATCGAGGAATGCGCTCCGATCTCCAAGCTGAAAACGTGGAAGGTCATCGGCGAAGTCGGCGCGCAGGCGCCGGCAGTCGCAGCGTAAGGAAGGACTGACCAATGATTCAGATGCAGTCCAACCTGGACGTAGCGGATAATTCGGGCGCCAAGCGTGTCCAGTGCATCAAGGTGCTGGGCGGCTCCAAGCGTCGCTTCGCTTCGGTGGGTGACGTGATCGTCGTGTCGATCAAGGAAGCCGCGCCGCGCGCGAAGGTCAAGAAGGGCGACGTTCACCGCGCGGTGATCGTGCGTACTGCCAAGGACATCAATCGCGCCGATGGCTCGACGATTCGCTTCGACGGCAACGCCGCCGTCCTGATCAACAAGAATAACGGGGAGCCGATCGGCACCCGTATCTTCGGCCCGGTGGTGCGCGAGCTGCGCGCAGCTGGGCATATGAAGATCATTTCGCTCGCGCCCGAGGTGCTGTGATGGCTGCTGCCAAGATCAAGAAGGGTGACCGCGTCATTGTCCTGTCCGGGAAGGACAAGGGCAAGACGGGCGACGTCACCAGGGCCATGCCGAAGGACGGCAAGGTCGTCGTTTCGGGCGTGAACATCGCGACCCGTCATCGCAAGCCGAGCCAGGAAAACCCGCAGGGTGGCCTTGAGCGTCGTGAAGCGCCGATGCACATTTCCAAGGTTGCGATCGCGACCAAGGACGGCAAGCCGACGCGCGTTCGTTTCGAGACCCAGGACGGCAAGAAAGTCCGCGTCGCGGTCAAGACCGGGGAGAAAATCGATGGCTGATGCAGCCAATAAGCCCCGCCTGAAGAAGCTGTACGAAGACAGCATCGTCAAGGCGATGACCGAGAAATTCGGCTACAAGAATGTCATGGAAGTGCCCAAGCTCGAGAAGATCGTGCTGAACATGGGCGTTGGCGAAGCCACCCAGGACAAGAAGAAGGTCGAGAAAGCCGCGGGCGAGATGACCCAGATCGCCGGCCAGAAGGCCGTCGTGACCAAGGCGAAGAAGTCGATCGCGCAGTTCAAGCTGCGTGAAGGCATGCCGATCGGTTGCAAAGTGACGCTGCGTCGCGAGCGGATGTACGAGTTTCTCGACCGCTTCGTGACGATCGCCTTGCCGCGCGTCCGCGATTTCCGCGGGCTGAACGACAAGGCGTTCGATGGCCGTGGCAATTATGCGACCGGCCTCAAGGAGCAGCTGATCTTCCCGGAGATCAGCTACGACCAGGTCGAACAGGTGCGCGGCATGGACGTGATCGTCGCGACCAGTGCCAAGACCGATGAGGAGGCGCGCGAGCTTCTCCGCCTGTTCGGTTTTCCGTTCCCGCTGCCCGCTGCTGAAGAGAAGAAGGCTGCGTAATCTGCTCCCGTCGTCCGGCCATGCCGGGCGAGGTACAAGGACTTAAGTCGATGGCGAAACTGAGTTCGATCAACAAGAATGAGCGTCGCAAGAAGCTCGTCAAGAAATATGCGGGCAAATATGCCCGGCTGAAGGCGATTGCGGACGACGAGTCCAAGGACTTTCAGGAGCGCTGGGAAGCGCGCCTGAAGATGGCCGAGATTCCCGCCAACGGGAATCCGACGCGCGTGCGCAATCGTTGCGAGCTGACCGGCCGTCCGCGCGGAGTGTACCGCAAGTTCGGCCTTGGCCGCGTCATGCTTCGTCAGCTTGCCACCCGGGGCATGATCCCCGGCGTCGTCAAGTCGAGCTGGTAAGGGCTGGAATATGTCAATCACTGATCCCCTGGGCGATCTGCTCACCCGCATCCGTAACGGCCAGCGTGCCCGCAAGGACAGCGTAACGTCGCCGGCTTCGAAGCTGCGCGCCCGCGTGCTCGATGTGCTGCAGCGCGAAGGCTATATCCGTGGCTACTCGGAAGAGAAGCTTGGCGATCATCCCGGGCTGCGCATCGAGCTCAAATATTTCGAGGGCCAGCCTGCGATCCAGCATGTGGCGCGGATCTCGAAGCCGGGCCGCCGTGTCTATTCGGGCTCGAAGGAGCTGCCGCGGGTCCGCAACGGCCTTGGCATGACCATCGTTTCGACGCCGCGTGGCGTTCTGTCCGACGCCGAGGCGCGCGACCAGAATGTCGGTGGCGAAGTGCTTGCGGAGGTGTTCTGATGAGCCGCATCGGTAAAAAGCCGGTTCCCGTCCCCGCGGGCGTGACGGCGAACATCGAAGGCAAGGTCCTGTCGGTGAAGGGTGCCAAGGGCACGCTCACCCTCGATCTGGCCGACGAGGTTGTCTATGAGCTGGGCGATGGCGGGATCACCGTTACGCCGGCCAATGACACGAAGCGGGCACGCTCTTTCTGGGGCATGCAGCGGACGCTGGTGCAGAATCTGATCACCGGTGTGACGGAGGGCTATACCAAGCAGCTCCTGATCACCGGCGTCGGCTATCGCGCCAACGTCCAGGGCAAGAATCTGAAGCTGCAGCTCGGCTACAGCCACGATGTCGATTTCGCGATCCCGGAAGGGATCTCGATTGCGACGCCGGACCAGACCACGGTCAACATTTCCGGCATCGACAAGCAACAGGTCGGCCAGGTGGCCGCGGAGATCCGTCGCTGGCGCAAGCCCGAGCCCTATAAGGGCAAGGGCATCAAATATGCCGGCGAGTTCATCTTCCGCAAGGAAGGGAAGAAGAAGTAATGGCCAAGGGTCTTTCTCTGTTCGAGCGCCGCCGCCGCCGCGTACGCACTGCGCTCAAGGCGCGTGGGGGTCTCCGCCCGCGTCTGTCGGTGCATCGCTCCGGCAAGCATATCTACGCGCAGATCATCGACGATGCGGCGGGTACTACCGTTGCTGCCGCGTCGACGCTGGAAAAGGACGTGCGTGACGCGTCCGGTGCCAATGTCGGTGCGGCCCAGTCGGTCGGCAAGCGCGTTGCCGAACGCGCCAGGGCGGCCGGCGTGACGACCGTCGTGTTCGATCGCGGCGGCTTCCTGTTCCATGGGCGCGTCAAGGCGCTCGCCGATGCCGCCCGTGAAGGCGGATTGGAGTTCTAATGGCTGACGAAGTTCAGAACGAGGCCCCCGTGGCCGACGCACCCGCAGCGACCGAAGGCGCTCCTCGCGAGGGCCGTGGTCCGCGCGGTGGCCGTGGTCGCGGCGGCAACGACAATCGCAGTGGCGGCGGCCGTGGCCGCAACGATCGCGGTCGTCGTGACAATAACCGCGAAGAGGGCGGTGAGGAGCTGGTCGAGAAACTGGTTCACATCAACCGCGTCTCGAAGACGGTGAAGGGCGGCAAGCGCTTCGGCTTTGCGGCGCTGGTCGTCGTCGGCGACGGATCGGGCCGGGTCGGCTTCGGCCATGGCAAGGCGCGCGAAGTGCCGGAAGCCATCTCCAAGGCGACCGCGGCGGCGAAGAAGGCCATGATCCGCGTTCCGCTGAAGGATGGACGCACGCTTCATCATGATGGCCTCGGCCATTTCGGTGCGGGCCGCGTGACCGTCCGTTCGGCGCCCGCCGGTACCGGCATCATCGCCGGTGGCCCGATGCGCGCCGTGTTCGAAAGCCTGGGCGTGCACGACGTGGTGACCAAGTCGGTCGGCACGAGCAATCCCTACAACATGATCCGCGCAACCTTCGAAGCGCTCCGCGAGCAGACGAGCCCACGCTCGGTTGCCCAGCGCCGTGGCAAGAAGATCGCCGATCTGCTGCGCCGTAGCGGCGTCTCGGTCGAAGTGGCCGAGGCCGATGCGGCTGCGGTCGTGGAGTAAGACAGATGGCTACGATCAAGATCACGCAGACCGGTTCGCCGATCCGCCGCGAAGCCAGCCAGCGCGCGACGCTGATCGGCCTGGGGCTCAACAAGATGCACCGGACCAGCGAGCTTCAGGATACGCCTGAAGTGCGCGGGATGATCCGCAAGGTGCAGCATATGGTGACCGTGACGGAGGCGTAAGCCACCGTCATCCCGGCGGAGGCCGGGATCGCAGGCGGCAAGGGTGACTTTCCGTCAGCGTCTAGTTTCCAGCGGCCCCGGCCTCCGCCGGGGCGACGGCCTGACCGCCGAAGGCGATCAGGCCTTGCGCGACAAAAGCGAAAGCGAGTGCAGATTATGAAGCTCAACGAGATCAAGGATAATGACGGCGCCCGCAAGGGCCGGATGCGCGTCGGACGCGGCATCGGCTCTGGCAAGGGCAAGACCGCGGGACGCGGCCAGAAGGGCCAGAAGAGCCGCGAAGGCGTCTCCATCAACGGCTTTGAGGGCGGCCAGATGCCGCTTCACATGCGGATCCCGAAGCGCGGCTTCAACAATATCTTCGCCAAGGATTATGCCGAAGTGAACCTTGGCCAGATCGAGAAATTGGTCCAGGCCGGCAAGCTCGACGCCAACGGCACGATCGACCATGCCGCGCTCAAGGCGGCGGGCGTCGGCCGCGGTGGCAAGCACGGCGTTCGTATCCTCGCCAAGGGTGATTTCTCGTCCAAACTCAGCTTTACCGTCGCCGGTATTTCCAAGTCGGCGCGCGAGGCGATCGAGAAGGCCGGCGGATCGGTCACCGTGATCGAGGTCGTCGCGGCGGCCGACAAGGCCAAAGCCAAGAAGGGTCAGACGCTCGCCGCGAAAAAGGCGGCGCGCGCTTAATCCGATACCGGCTTAGACAAGCACGGATCAGCCACTATATGGAGCGGCGGAGGCGGGGACACTGCCCCGCCGCTCTTTCGATTTCTGGGGTTCGATAAAGTCCGATGGCATCAGCAGCCGAGCAACTGGCCGCAAATGGCAGCCTTTCGCAATTCGCGAAGGCGACCGATCTAAAGCGCCGCCTCTGGTTCACGCTGGGCGCGCTCATCGTGTTCCGGCTGCTGTCCTATGTGCCGCTGCCCGGCATCGATCCACGCGTGCTGCAGTCGCTCTTCGATACGACGAAGGGCGGCGTGATGGATTTCTTCAACACCTTCACGGGCGGCGCGTTGACGCGCATGTCGATCGTGGCGCTGGGCGTGATGCCATACATCACCGCATCGATCGTGGTGCAGTTGGCGACATCGCTTTCGCCGTCGCTTGCCGCGATCAAGAAGGAAGGCGAGAGCGGGCGCAAGAAGCTCAACCAATATACACGCTACGGCACGGTGCTGCTGACCGCGATCCAGGGTTATTTCATTTCGGTGGGACTGGAAGCGTGGGGCAACAGCGCGGGCACGTCGGCGGTGATCGTCGACCCGATCCTGTTCCGGGTGACGACCGTGATTACGCTGGTCGGCGGGACCATGTTCCTGATGTGGCTGGGCGAACAGATCACCACGCGTGGGATCGGCAATGGCGTCAGCCTGATCATCATGGCGGGCATCGTCGCGGGCCTGCCGACAACGGTGGCCACGGCGTTCGAAGCGGCACGTACCGGCGCCAGTTCGCCCTTGATGGTGCTCGGCGGTTTTGCGCTGATCATCGGCCTGATCCTGGTCATCTGCTTCATGGAGCGCGCGCAGCGCCGCGTTTTGATCCAATATCCCAAGCGTCAGACGCAGCGCGGGATGATGCAGGCGGACAAGAGCCACCTGCCGTTGAAGATCAATACCGCGAACGTCATCCCGCCGATCTTCGCATCGTCGCTCCTCGCCTTGCCGCTGACCATCACCCAGTTCGCCGGCCAGCGTCTGAGTGGCGAGAGCGCATGGGGCGATTTCGTGATCTCGCTCAATCAGTGGATCGGGCAGGATACGCCGGCTTATTTCGTGCTCTACGCCGCTGGAATCATCTTCTTCTCGTTCTTCTACACCGCGGTTGTATTCAATCCGGAAGAAACGGCCGACAATCTCAAGCGCTATGGCGGGTTCATCCCCGGCATCCGGCCGGGCAAGAATACCGAGACCTATCTCGATTATGTGCTGACGCGCATCACCGTGATCGGCGCGGCCTATCTGACCGCGATCTGCGTGATCCCCGAAATGGTGATGCCGCGCCATCTGATCGGCTTCGGCGGCACCAGCCTGCTGATCGTGGTCAACGTCACGATCGACACCGTGACGCAGATCCAGAGCCACTTGCTGGCGCATCAATATGGCGACCTGATCAAAAAGGCCCGCCTGAAGGGAGGCGTGCGCCGGTGAAATTGCTGATCCTGCTTGGACCCCCGGGGGCGGGGAAGGGGACGCAGGCGCAGCTGCTGATGAGCCACCACGGTCTCGTCCAGCTTTCGACCGGCGATATGCTGCGTGCCGCCGTAAAGGCGGGGACCGAGGTTGGCCAGCAGGCGAAGGCGATCATGGATGCGGGCCAGCTCGTCCCCGACGCCGTCGTTACCGCGCTCATCGCGGAGCAGCTCGACAAGCAGGCGCAGGCGCCGGGCTTCATCTTCGATGGCTATCCCCGCACCCAGGCGCAGGCCGAATCACTCGATGCCTTGCTCGCCGCGCGGGGGCTGAAGCTCGACCATGTCATCGAACTGACGGTGGACGAGCCGGCGCTGGTCGAACGCATATCGGGCCGTTTCACCTGCGCGCGCTGCAACGAAGGCTATCACGACCGCTTCAAGCTCCCGAAGGTCGAAGGCGTGTGCGACATATGCGGGTCGACCGAATTCAAGCGCCGCCCGGACGACAATGCCGAAACGGTGCGCGCGCGTCTCGGCGTCTATCGCGCCGATACCGCGCCGATCCTTCCTTATTATGAGGCCAAAGGGATCGTGTCGCGGGTTGACGGCATGGCCAACATATCGGTCGTATCGGAAGCGATCGAGGGCATATTGGCGGGCGGCCCGACGGCGGGCCGCTAGGCTCGTTTTCGGTTTCAGGGCGACCGGAGCGGAATTTACGTCCCGATCCAACAGCGCAGCAGCTTGACACCCGACGCGACTCTCTTTAATTCGCTTACATCCCCTGAACCCGGTTTCCGGCGGCGCTGAGGCGCGCGCCGCGTTTTCGCTGTTTGGGGGCAACGCGTCGAGATGGGGCGGCGGCCAACCGCCCTGTGGAGCAGGAGAAGCAAGAACATGGCACGTATCGCGGGTGTGAATATCCCGACCAACAAGCGCGTTGAAATCGCGCTGACCTATATCCACGGCATCGGTTCGACCAAGGCCAAGGAAATCACCGCCAAGCTCGGTATCGAACCCGCGCGTCGCGTTCAGGATCTGTCGGATCAGGAGGTCCTCCAGATTCGCGAGACGATCGACGCGGGCTATCAGGTGGAGGGTGACCTCCGTCGTCAGGTGGCGGTGAATATCAAGCGCCTGATGGACCTCGCCTGCTATCGCGGGTTGCGCCATCGCAAGGGTCTGCCGGTCCGCGGCCAGCGCACGCACACCAACGCGCGCACCCGGAAGGGCAAGGCCAAGCCGATCGCCGGCAAGAAGAAGTAATCGGCTGGTTCGAGCCGGTCCACCGGCTCCCGGTCCTTGCAGATAGGATATAGAGAAAATGGCACGCGAACCTCAGCGCATCAAGCGGCGCGAGCGCAAGAACATCACCGCCGGCGTCGCGCATGTGAACGCCAGC
>DATMIP010000333.1:0-6462 GCA_035554515.1 Sphingomonas sp.
GACCGCGCATGTGATCTACACCGCATGGGATGCCGAACATTGCGCCAGCCTCTCACCCAAGGTGATTGGCGAGATCATCCGGGGTCGCGTTGGCTTTGACGGGCTGCTCATGTCGGACGATATCGGGATGCACGCGCTGACCGGCAGCTTCACCGATCGCGCGGCGGGCGTGATTGCGGCCGGCTGCGACGTGGCGCTCCATTGCTCGGGCGACATGGCGGAGATGCAGGCCTGCGTCGCAGGCGTCGGCGAGATTGCGCCACGTGCGCGCGAACGGCTCCACGCGGCGATGGCGACGATCGCCGACGGACCTGGCAGCGGGGCTTTCGACGCGCTGATCGCCAAGAGGGATGCCCTTCTGGCGATGGGCGAGGCGAGCTAGACGATAAATATCCTGAAGCTGCCTACGCCGATCCGAATAACCGCCAGGGCAAGCCGGAACGAATCTTTAACGTTCTTTTAACGGCGTTGCCCGCGCCAATTTACAACCACATCACGCAAGGTGGCCCAGAGGAGATCGTCCCCAGGCGGCACAAGTGCAGCCGGGGCGCTCATCAGGGACCTATTTTATGCGCCATTCCACCATTCTTTCCGTGGCCGCCTGCATACTCGTTCCTTCGGTTGCAGTGGCAGGCCCATTTTCGGAAACCCGACTCGAGCATGTCAGCTACGCCGAACTCAACCTTAGCGCGCCTGCCGGTCAAATGGCTCTCGAGCATCGGCTGGAGCGCGCCGCTCGCCACGTTTGCCGCACCGCGGATGCGTGGGATCTCCGCGAACAGATGAGCGCCAATGCTTGCCGCAAGCAAGCGCTCGTTGATGCTCGTTTTCAAATGAATCAGGCGATTGCCCGTGCTCGCGGCCGGGGTTCAGACGCGGTCTTGCTTGCTGGCCGTTAACGCCGTTTCTAGGGGGCGTGCGGGCGTTCCTGCCGAAAGGCGGGGGCGCCTTCACCGCATGTGCTTTAGGCATGCCAAGTTGAATTATTGGAGCTATAGATCGGCTCACCGTTTGCGGCACAAGGGGAAATCATATGGCGTCGACTAACGAAACTCTCCAAAATCAAGGGGATGGTCTTCCTACCCATTTTGTTGTCGAATTGAAGACGGAACATGGCGTCCGCTATGCCATCTGCGAGCGGCTGATGCTGGCAACGCCGGGCGCCGAAAGCCTGCCGCCTGCCGTCATCGAAGAATATCTTGCCCGCCACGCATTGCGCGCCGCGCCGATTCCCACCACGGGTTCGGGCGATGGCAGCGACAAGGCCGGCATGCATTGGCTCAGCCTTGCGCAGGCTTTCCAGTCGGGCCGCGCTCCAGCCCTGAACGTCAATATCTATAACCAGCCCAAGGCCTAGGGTCGGTTTTGAATCTGTCGGTGCCGGCGGCAAATCGCTGGAGCGAAGCCGCCGGCCAGCATCGTGCCCGACCTATCTCTGCCACCCTGCTGGCAGCGCGCCAGGCGGCGAAAGCCGCCGGCGTGACCCGTCTGAGCGACGTATCAGGCCTCGCGCCGTTCCGCATCCCGGTTTTCCAGGCGACCCGGCCGTTCGCGCGCCTGCTGTCGGTTTCGCAAGGCAAGGGTCTGACGGCTCGCGCCGCAATGGTCTCGGCTTTGCTCGAATCCGTGGAGCATGATTGTGCCGAACGCCTGGCCCCCGGTGAGGCGGTATACGCGATCGATGATCGAGATGATGGCACCCGCAATCTGTGGGCAAGGGGAGCTCGCGACCCCCTGGCGGTCACGCTGGATCCTGCGCTGCAACGAAGCTGGGTACGGGGCCATAATCTCATGACCGGCGGGGAGGTGCTCATCCCATGGGACCTCCTCTCGCTCGATACGGTGCGGCATCTTCCGTCCGATATCCGCCTGGCCTCGGTCGGCCTCGCCACCGGGAACACGCATAGCGAAGCCTGCGTCGGCGCCGTCGCGGAACTGATCGAACATGATCTGCAGGCGGCGATGCGTCATCATTCCGCAAGCGAACGCCGCGCCTGCGAACTCGACCTCGACAGTATCGACGACGGCGTGATCCGCGCCGTGATCGCCAGGATATGCGCGGGCGGTTTTGCCGTCCGTGTGTGGAGCATGGGGCAGGAGGCCGGTATTGCCGCCTTCCGTTGTTCCATCACCGATCTGGATCCCGGACGCATCCTCCTGCCCCCGGCCGGGGGCACCGGATGCCATCCAGATCGATCAACCGCCTTTTTGCGCGCCATCCTTGAGGCGGTGCAATCGCGGGTCACGCTGATTGCGGGGGCACGCGACGATCTCACTATCGAGGATTATCGCGGCGGCGCCGAGCAGACGCTGAACCTGATCCTGGGAGCCTTGAGCTTCGGGCCCGGGCCGCTGGACTGGAGCAAGGTGCCGCACTGTCCGAAGCAGGACGCCGACGCCGGTCTCGACTTGTTACTATCGGTCGCGGCCCGGCGGTCGCCATTGCCGGTGCTGCTCTACACGCACAGGGCGCCGCACCCCGACCTCGTTGTCGTCCATGCAATCGGACCAGGGCTTTGCGATCTTGGCCGCGGGGCCACGCCCCAGGCGGCGGCTCCGGTCGTGCGAGCCGTGCGCTCGACGACGAAATCGCGGCGGCCCGTCCTATTCGTCGGGCCGAGCCTCGATCCGGCACTGATACCGGACAATATCGAGATCCGGGCGCCCGCCATATGTGGTGACCTCGCGGCGTTGCTGGCGGACCCACCTCCGGCCGTGGGCCTTGTCGACGGCTGTTTCGAAATCGCACCGACCGTGTGGCACAAAGAGATATTGGATCTGATGGCCCACGGCGTGCCGATCGCGGGGGCAGCCAGCCTGGGTGCGTTGCGCGCGGCGGAATTGCACATGTTTGGCATGATCGGCATCGGCAGGATCTTCGCTGCTTACGCAGATGAAAGCGTTGTGCGTGATGACGCGGTGCTGCTGAGCCATGCGCCTGCGGAACTGGACTGGCGACCGCTCACCGTCGCGCTGGTCGATGCCGAAGCGGCGCTGCAGCAGGCTGATCTCTCGCCCCCCGAACGCAGGCAAATGCAGCGCATCGTCCGGCGCGCCGACTTTCGCCACCGGACGTGGAAGGCCTGCCTGGAAACCTATCACGAACGGGTCGGCAAGCCCTTCTCGCTGGGAGAGGAGCAATTGGCTCGCCTGGCAACCGCCAAGCAGGCAGATGCACTGGCGCTGGTGGCGGCGCTCGCCGCCGGGCTGCCCTTGCCGTCAGCGCGGCCACGCCCGCCGCTGACCGCGCTCTACGAGCTCATGCTGCGAAATCTGCCCCAACCGCCGCTAACAGCCCATCTTCCAGCATCTGCGCATGCGCTTCCTGCCTGAACGGCAAGGTGTCGCGCAGCCATGCGCTGACATCGCCCAGCTTTGGCGGAAGAGACGGCTGCCAGGCAGCGTGGAACCCCGCGGTAAACGTGGCCGCTATCTTCGCGCGCTGGGCCGAATGATCGCGGGGATGCCGGATTAGATTGGCCAATCGGACCGCGAGATATTGTAGCCCCTGTTCGCCGCTCACCTCGAAATGTTCCTCGGCCGCAACGGTATCGCCGCGCAATGCCAGCAGGGTCGCATAATCGGCGTGATAATCGCCCGGCGCGAACGGGTTCAGGGTGAATGCGCGCTGCAATACCGGTTCGGCTTCGTCGAGCTCACCCAGGTGGCAGAGGCCGAAGGCGCATTCGTTGAGCGCATCGGCATCATAGGTGATGGCACCGAGCGCCTTGTGGAAATGCCGTTCGGCGCGCCACCAGTTTCTCTCGCGTAGGTTGCACCATCCCAGCCGCAACTGAAGGCGTATATCGGCCGGCTCGATCGTAGCGGCTTCGTTGGCGAGCGCCAGTGCGCGGGCACGAAAGGCCGCGACGTCGTGGCCGGCAAGTCGCTGCCAGAAATCGGTATTATACATCCTGGCCAGCAACAGCCGGGCATTGAGGTGGCGTGGATCCTCGTCGATCAGGCCTTCAAGTGTCGCTACCCCGTTTTGCACATCGCCCAGCGTTCGACCGTGCGCGATAAGGCGCCGCGCGCGGATATAGCGATGGACCAGATCGCGTTCATTTTCGGGCTGGGAAGAAATGGTGGCGGCAAGATCGCGGTCGATGGCAGGATAGGCGGCTCCGACCGCCCTTGCGACCACCAGATCGACCGCTTCCGCCAAATTCTGCCGATCGAGCTGAAATTGGTGTGACCAGACGACGACGCTGGTCTCGGCATTGCCGATCAGCAGGTTGACCCGGATTTCACCGCCCAATTGGCGGATCCGTCCCGACAGCATGTATGTACTTATCGAGCCTTTGCACAGGCTTTCGACCCGCTCGAGGCTGGCGCTCTCCAGCGAGAGCACCCGTAGCTCCGAATGTTGCGCGAGAGCGGTCCTGATATCGTCGGTGACGATCGCAGCGATCTCAGCGGCTTCGCCGGTAGGTGACATGGCCTCGATCGGGCTCACGAGGATGGTGGGTGGCGTCACCGCTGCCGCGGGCGCGGCGGCATCACCGGCCGTTACCAGCTTTGGAGCCGGACTCTTGTCCGGCTGTGCCGCGCGCAGCCGCTCGAACAGGGCGCGCGTCTCTTCCGAAGGGGTCGTTCCGAATTCGAGCTGCAGGCATTCAGCCAGCCGCCGGTAGCGCCGGTGCAGTGCCGCCGCGTCACCCGCGGCGAAATCGGCCTCCAGCCCCAGCCGTGCAACGGCTTCGTTCCACGGATCGAGCCGCTCGAGTCCACGCAGGATCGTCTGCACATCGATCGGACGCGCGCTGGCCATCATCGGCTCCACGGCTTCGACAGCGGCGCTGATGAGCCGTTCATGCTGCCTGACCCGTTCGGCGAGCAGCCAGTCGTCGAAGGCCGGCGAAAGTCCGCTCATATCCGCCAGGAACATGTCGCCTGCCTGATCCAGGCCTTCGGCAAGCGCAGGAGCATCGCCGCTCGCGCAGGCTTCGATGATCGCATCCACGTCGCTGCTTGCCTGGCCCGCGGCGAAAGCTATCGTGTCCCGGTTTACGATGATCGCGTCCGAAACGGGTAGGCCGCTGCGTATCTCGGCTATCGTCTGACGCAGGCTGGCGCGCGCCTGATCCGGACCGCGATCGCTCCACAGGAGGTCGGCGGCGCGTTCGCGCGAGAGGGTCCGGTTGGGCGCGCAGGCAAGATAGGCAAGCAGCGCGCGTGCCTTGCGGCCCCGCAACCGCAGGTTCTCCCCCTTGTGGAAGAGCCGGAATTCCCCCAGCAAATCCACCCTTAAGGGTGCAGCGTCTGGCACCAACTCGAACATGGCCCGCTTTTACGAAAACGCCCGGACTTGTTCCGGCCGCGTGGCCCATTACGCAGATTTTTGCGGGGCCTGACAATATTTTTGTCAGCGCAATTATCGACCGCTGCTCCGAGGGCAGCCATGCCGAAGATGAATGGCATGTCACTGTACGTTTTCTCAAAAAATCGACTCTGTCCAATTAAGTTCTGATGATATGCCGGGGCTGCCCATTCGACCGTGAAAAGATCGTCAAATCTTGGCGGACGCTTCGAAAAGCCGAAAGATCGCGGACCTGCCTGGACGAGGGCTCGGACAGATCGGGGGGGCGGGCGCGCAGTGCTTCGCTCCACCGTAAGCCATTGCCCGAACCAAGGCGCAGATCGTTGGAATGACCCATGACATCGTGACAATAGATCGTCGCAGCAGGACGGACCGGATTGCGCTCCACCCGCCGGTATGGCGGCCGTCCGCCGCCCGCGAGGCTGGACCTTCCAAAAAAGGTGTGGACCCCGGCCTTGCGGCGGAGGTCCACACCCGACACAAAAGTCAGACGAGGCTGTAACGCGCGCGCCGCTGGCTGCGCATCGACGCGCCGAGGAGGCCGAAGCCGCCTACCATCATCGCCCAGGACGCAGGCTCGGGGACGGCGCCGTCAAACCTGACCCCATCGATCAGCGGATCATTGTTTCCGCCGCTGGAATTCATCGTTTCGATAAAGCTGATGGTCGTCAACGCGGACGTGGCGACGTAGCTGATCGACTGTGTCTTGAATCCCTTGAGAAACCAGGTTCCGCCGCTGGTCAGCGAATACAGGGTCGATTGGCCGCCGATGAGCACTTCGAGCTCGGTCTCGCCCGCGACGTCCTCGGAGCTCAGCCCGAAGGTCAGCTTGTAAGTCTTGCCGATCGTCGTTGCGACGCTCTGCATGATGCCGTCGCCTACCGGCCCGGTGGCGTCGCCATATCCACCCAGATCGTAGAAATAATTCCCGTCATAGGCCGGCAGCGGCCCGATGCCGTAGGAGATGACGCCGTCGGAATGCCCGATATTGGTCCATCCGGGCGGGGTCGTGGTCGGATTGGTCGAGGCCTCGAAATCGCCGTTCACCAGAAGGTTAGCGGACATTGCCGGGAAGGCCATGGTGGAAACCCCAAGCAGCGCGGCAAGCATAAGCTGTTTCATCTGTATCGTCCCATCCTAAC
>DATMIP010000334.1:0-2737 GCA_035554515.1 Sphingomonas sp.
GCGTTCGGGACGATCGTCAGGTGACGCGTTGGACCGATTGGTATGCGCGGGCCGAATGGCGGTCGGCGGGTTGTCCGTCGGGTCGATTGTCCAACCCCGGCGAGCTGGCCCAGGCGATTGTCGCCGAAGAGCTCCGACCGCAGATCGATTATCATCGTGCGAGCGCGCACCAGATGCACCTCCTGGATCACCGACTCCACCAGGTCGGTACGGTGCTGTTCGTCACATCGATCATGCTGTGCCTCGTTGCGGTGATCCTGAAGCTCGTTGCCGTCGAATTCGCGCACGAGCATGGGGCGATCTTCGTGGCGGCGTCGGCCGGCCTGCCCGCATTGGGCGGCGCGATCTTCGGCATCCGCATGCAGGGCGACTTTGGCGGCACCGCCGAACGCTCGCTGATCACGGCCGAAGACCTGGAACGCGTCGCCGACGAGCTTGTCAAACCAGGCATTGGCCTCGCGCGCCAAACCGATCTGACCGAGGCCGCCGCCGCGATCATGCTGGGCGATCTCGCCGAGTGGCTGCGCGCTTATGAGCGACGCACGCTGGAGATAGGCTAGAGTTGTTTTCGCTGAGGCGGAAATGGTGCTAAAGGCCCTCTCCCCGGCGGGGAGAGGGAGCACTGCTCTGCTCAGCGAAGACGAGCCTAAGCAGCTCGGCGTGAGACGCCTATTCGCCGCTGCTGGACCCTCGCGCCGACGCTTCCTATAAGCCCGGACATAATTGCAGCGTGAGGGAGAGTGCGAAATGCGCAAGATCGTCATCGTGGGTGGCGGCGCTTTCGGACGCGAACTCCTGTCCTGGACTATCGCGGCCGGCGCCGGGGAGCTAGCCGGCTATGTCGACGATGCCGGGCCGGCCATGGACGGTTATGCCGGGATCGACCTGCTTTATCTCGGCTCCGTAGCGAGCTTTGATCCCGCTGGGCTTCTGCTGGCCATCGCGGTCGGCGATCCCAAGAAGAAGAGGCAATTGGCGGACGCGCTTGCCGGCCGCGGCGCCCAGTTTCTGACACTGGTTCACCCCAGCGCGATCGTGACGAGCGATGCGGTGCTGGACGAAGGCGCCGTTGTCGGTCCGCTTACCTATGTCGCCACCAACAGCCGCATCGGCCGTCTCGCAAGCGTCAACAGCCTGTGTGGGATCGGCCACGACGTCCGGATTGGTGCCTATTCGACGATAAGCTCGCAGGTTGACGTCACGGGGGGCGTGCAGCTGGGTGAGGCGGTTTTCGTGGGCTCGGGCGCGC
Source organism: Sphingomonas sp. (assembly GCA_035554515.1). Lineage (GTDB taxonomy): Bacteria > Pseudomonadota > Alphaproteobacteria > Sphingomonadales > Sphingomonadaceae > Sphingomonas_I. The sequence continues at coordinate 1,250 of DATMIP010000334.1, forward strand.
GTATCCTCCCGGGTCTGAAAATCGGCGCCCAGGCGCGGATCGGTGCGGGTTCCGTCGTCACCCGTCACGCAAAGGATGGCCAGACCCTGTTCGCGCCGCCCGCACGCACGCTGTAGGTGGACAGCATCTCGATCGATCTGTGGGAGTCCTGGTGGCATCCCGTCTGCCATCGTTCGGAGGTAGCCAACGCGCGCGACTTCGTCCGGTTGGAGGCATGCGGCGAGGAGCTCGTCGTCTTCAACGACGGCTCCGACGTGGTGGTGTTCGACAATCTCTGTCCGCACCGGGGCGCGCGGATATTCGACGGACATAGCGGCAATGCGCGCTTTCTGTGCCGCTATCACGGCTGGTCCTATGCCGGTGGAAAGATATTCACCGGCGCTCGCGACGATATTGTCGTCACACCCGGGGCGCTTTGCCTGCGGACCTATGCCAGTGCGTGGGTGGGCGATTTCCTTTTCGCATCGAAGCGGCCGAAGCGTGATCTGGCCGATCAACTAGGCGATTTATGGCCGGTGCTGGAGAGGGTCTCGCGAAGCTGCGCCGCTCGCGCCGATATCAATGCCTACACGTTCGAAGCCGATTGGCGCATCGCGATCGAAAACGCGCTGGAGCCCTATCATGTGGGGGTAATCCACGGCGATAGTCTCGACACGCTTGATCTGCAGCCAGGTACAAATCGCTATTCCGGCGCCAATTCCGTGTGGGAAACAACGCTGGGCAACGATCGCATGGCGCGTCAGCTAAACCGCCTCGCACCGATGTTCGATCTCCAATGGCAATATCAAGGCTATTGGAGCGTCTTTCTCTTCCCCTTCTCGATGATCTCGTCGACCTGGGGCTATTCCTATTCGCAGCAGAATTTCTTCCCTTCGGCCGAGCCGGAGAAATCCAGCTTTCTCAGCCGCCTCTATTCGGCGCGCCTCAAGCCGGCGGTAAAGCCGGAAGTGCTGGCGGGCTTCTTCGCGTCGACGTCCGAAATGAACCGCCGGGTGTTCGAAGAGGATCATGCGATCTGCAAACGCGTTCCCTTCCGTGCATGGTCCAGCGAGGTACCGGCGATTTTCCTCCCGTCGGAGGAGAAGATCGTGCGGTTCCGGGAAGCTTATCGGGACGCCGTGCAGGCTGGCGCCGCATCGTAGAGTCTGACGACTTTGCCGTATCTGATCTGTCATTGTGAGGAGCGTAGCGACAAAGCAATCCAGCCTCGACGGCGCACACTGGATCGCTTCGCTACGCTCGCGATGACGATTCAGTCAAAAGTCATCACGCGTTAAGCCCTGTACTGTGCTTCGATGCGGGCAGGGTCTGACCGGTTACCGCGCCATATAGCCGCCGTCGACGACCAGCGAAGATCCGGTGATCCACCGTGCGCCATCGCACATCAGGAAGGTCGCAGCGTTGCTCACATCCTCGGGCCGTCCAAACCCCAGCAAGTGGAGATTGCGATAAGCGTCCTGCGACGCCTGATCCAGGTTCTTCGTGATA
>DATMIP010000335.1:0-6680 GCA_035554515.1 Sphingomonas sp.
ATTCCCCCCTATACGGCGCCCCCCACGAGCGCTTAACAACTTCTTAATATGGTTCATCTGCGTCTCAAACAAAAATGAAGGTTAACGCTCGCGATTTGGGACACGGACCACAGGAAATCGGAACATAGGCAAGCTTAAGCACTGATGTTGCAGGGATTTTATCGCGTGGGGTTTTCTCGATGAAATTTGATGCCGTTCTGGGATTTACTCGACCTGTTTCTCGCCTGCCTCGCCCTGGCGTGGTCCGATAGCGCCCAGACAAGCGAATATCGGATCACCGCCAAGCTCGACACAGCTAGGCTGCGGAGCATCTCGCTCGCGCCACAGACCGGCATGGCGGCCAAGCCGAGCACGCCCGACCAGCGCGACCGCTCTGGTTATGATGGCGCAGCCGGCGGGCCTCACGCGTAACGTGGCCGCTTCCGAACCTGCACTCGTGGCGCGGATCGGGGCTGCGCTGACCGTTCGTTGTGCAGCCGGTTGCAAGCCGAAGCCGGCTGACGCAGGCTCCCCTTCTCCACGAAGGGGATTCTGATGACGGTTTCGCGCACCCTGTTTGGCGGCGTTGCCACTTTCGCTCTCGGCGTCGCCATCCAGGCCATGCCGATGGACCAGAAAGCGATCGAGGTCGCGTTCGACGCCGGCGTCAGTTCGGCCGATCAGCTCGAATGGTTGAAGATTATGTCCTCGGCGCCGAACCATGTTGGCGGTCCCCATAACAAGGCCAACGTCGATTATATGGTCGGTCTGTTCAGATCCTGGGGCTGGGACACGCGCGTCGAAACCTTTCAGGTCCTCTATCCTACCCCGATATCAACCGAGGTCGAACTGATCGCGCCCGAGCATATCGTGCTCGGCGGGCAGGAGCCGGCGGTTACGGGCGACGAAACATCGGCCAACAGCGCCGGGGCCCTCCCGCCCTACGTGGCCTATCAGGGCGATGGCGATGTCACCGCTGACATCGTCTACGTCAATTTCGGCATGCCCGAGGATTATAAGGCGATCGCGCGGCGCGGGATCGACGTCAAGGGCAAGATCGTGATCGCGCGCTATGGCGTCGGCTGGCGCGGTCTCAAGCCGCTGCTCGCGCAATGGCATGGCGCCGCCGGCTGCATCATCTATTCCGACCCGGCGCAGGATGGGTATGCGCAGGACGATCCTTATCCAAGGGGCGGAGCGCGCCCTTCTTTCGCGGTCCAGCGTGGATCGGTGTTGGACATGCCCGTGGCGCCCGGCGACCCCCTCACCCCGGATATCGGCGCCACTGCGGACGCCAAAAGGCTGACGCGCGCCGAGGCGCCGACCATCCTCAAAATACCGGTCCTGCCCATGTCCTACGCCGACGCGACCAAATTACTGTCGCGGCTCGGCGGACCGACCGTGCCGGCCGGCTGGCAGGGCGCCCTGCCCTTCACCTATCATATCGGCGGCGACGGCCAGACAAAGCTTCATCTCACGGTAAAATCGGATTGGTCGCTCAAGCCCATCTACAACGTGATCGCCACGATCAATGGCGCGAAACTGCCCGATCAATGGGTCATCCGCGGGAATCACCATGACGGCTGGGTGATGGGTGCGTCGGATCCGCTCTCGGGCAATGTCGCGATGATGTCGGAGATGAAGGCGATCGGCGGCCTGCTCAGGCAGGGCTGGCGACCGGCGCGGACGATCGTCTACGCCAGCTGGGACGGCGAGGAGCCGGGGTTGCTCGGCTCGACCGAATGGGCCGAACAGCATGCCGCCGAGCTCAAACGAAAGGCTGTGATTTACGTCAATTCCGATTCCAACGGCCGCGGTTTCTTCCAGCCCGGCGGCAGTCATGATTTCCAGCACATGGTCAACCAGGCAGCCGCGGATGTGATCGATCCCCAAACCCGAGCCACGGTCGCGCAGCGCCAGCGCGCGGGCATCCGGGCGAGCGCCTTTGATGGCGACAAGATCGACGCGCCGGTCCTTGCTGCGGCCGAAGGCGGCGGGGACGTTCCGCTCGACGCGCTTGGTTCCGGCTCGGACTATTCCGTCTATCTCCAGCATCTCGGACTGCCGGCGCTCAATCTGGGCTTTGGCGGCGAGGATCAGAGCGGCGGCGTCTACCATTCGCTCTACGACAGCTATCATCACATGACGACCTTCGATGATCCGGGCCTCAAATATGGCGCTGCACTGTCCAAAGTCGCCGGGCGAATAGTGCTGCGTACCGCCGACGCCGACACGCCGGCGATGCGCTTTGGCGATTTCGCCGACGCGGTCGCGCTCTATCTGGGCGAGGTCGTCAAGCTTGCCGACGAGCAGCGCGAGGCCGATCGCAAGCGCGAAAAGCTGGCGGAGGATGGCGTTTTCGGGCTGGCGAGCGATCCGCTTCGTACTGTCACCGCACCGGCTGTCGAGCCCGGCACACCGCATATCGAGCTGGCGGGACTCGCCAATGCCGTCGATCGGCTCAAGGTCAGCGCGCGCGCTTATGACGCGGCTTATGCCGATAAAGGCGCGACGCTCGACCCCGCGCGTCGTACACGACTGAACCTGATGCTGCGCGATGTGGATCAGCTGCTCATCGACGAGCGCGGTTTGCCCGGACGGCCCTGGTATAAAAACCTCGTCTACGCGCCTGGCAGGCTGACGGGCTATGGCGCCAAGACGCTCCCCGGCGTGCGCGAGGCGATCGAGGATCGTCGCTTCGACGATGCCAATCTCTATGCGGGCCGGACCGCGAAAGTTCTCGAAAATTACGCGGCACGGCTTGACCAGGCACGTGCGGTCGTGGAGGGACACTGAACCTGATCGTCGGCGCGAAGGCGCTCCGCGCTTTCGCCGTCGGCGTGAATCAGATTCAAACTATTGTTGGGCCCTTGATTCACGATCCAGGTCTCAACCGGGATCGATCAAGGGCTCGCCCATGAAGACGCGCATTTACGTGACGCTCAAGGCCGGCGTTCTCGATCCCCAGGGTAAGGCGATCCACCACGCGCTCGAGGGCCTCGGTTTCTCGGGCATCGAGGATGTGCGCCAGGGCAAATATATCGAGCTGGACCATGCCGACGGTGTCAGCGATGCCGATCTTGAGGCGATGTGCCGCAAGCTTCTCGCCAACACCGTGATCGAAAATTATCGGATCGAGCGGGGGTAGAGCCATGAAATCGGCGGTGATCGTCTTCCCGGGTTCCAATTGCGACCGCGATCTGGCGGTGGCGATCGAGGCCGTCACCGGCCGGGCGCCCACGATGTTGTGGCACCGTGAAACCCAGCTTCCCGAAGGCACAGACCTGATCGCTGTTCCGGGCGGATTTTCGTACGGGGATTATCTGCGTTCGGGCGCGATGGCGGCGCGATCGCCGGTGATGAAGGCCGTTATCGAAGCAGCAGGCCGGGGCGTTGCCGTGCTTGGGGTGTGCAACGGCTTCCAGATTTTGACCGAAGCGGGACTGCTTCCGGGTGCGTTGATGCGCAATGCCGGCCTGTCCTTCGTCTGCCGCGACGTTGCACTGACGGTCGACAACAGCCAGTCGATCTTCACCAATCGCTATGAATCAGGCGAACGGATCGTCATCCCGGTCGCGCATCATGATGGCAATTATACCGCCGACACGGACACGCTCGATCGGCTCGAAAACGAAGGCCGCGTGGCCTTCCGCTATGCCGAGCCGGTCAATGGTTCGGCTCGAAATATCGCGGGCATCGTCAATCCAGCGGGGAATGTGCTTGGGATGATGCCCCATCCGGAGCGCATGGTCGGTCCCGAACATGGCGGCAGCGACGGCCGGAAATTGTTCGAAGGCCTGCTGGAGTCGGTTGCGTGAATATCGCAGGTTCTTGTCAGTGCGAGGCGGTAAGGATCACCGCGACGGCCGAGCCGCTCACAACGCGCGCCTGCTGGTGCCGCGACTGCCAGAAACTTGCCGCCGGCGGCGCCACGCAGAACGCGTTTTTCCGAACCGAGGAGGTGACCATAGAAGGCGAGGTGCGCTGGCATGACGTCCTTGCGGAAAGCGGGAACAAGCTGGCGCGCGGCTTCTGCCCGGTCTGCGGCACCCATGTTCTGGTGCAATCGCACGTGCGACGCCACCTCATCGGCGTCAGGATCGGCGTGTTCGGGGATACGAGCGAACTCGGACCGAAATCGCTGATCTGGGTCGAGGCGGCGCCCGCATGGGCAAAGCTCGATCCCGATCTGCCGAAGGTCGACCGGCAGCCTCCGCCGCTCGGCTAGACCTTGGTCTGGAATGGTGAAAAGTCGGTCCCGTCGTCGAACACGTCGATGCCTTCGCGCCGTTTAAGAAAGCCCACCACGGCGTAAGTCACGGGTGTTAGCACCACCTCCCACCCCACTTTGAGCGCCCATTGGGTAAGCAGGACGGTCAGCAACTGCGCGTGGCTCCACCCGGTCACGCCCAGGAAAGCGAGCGGATAGAAGATCAGGCTGTCAACACCCTCACCGATGACGGTCGATCCAATGGTACGGGTCCACAACCAGCGCCCGCGCGTCAGGATTTTCATCTTCGCGAGCACGAAACTATTGGCGAACTCGCCCGCCCAAAAAGCGCAGATCGATGCGAGCACGATCCGCGGCACCTGGCCGAACACCTGCTCATAGGCGGCCTGGCCCGTCCATCCCTGGTCGGGCGGCAGTGCGACGACCACCAGGCTCATCACCACCATGAAAATCATCGCCGCGAAACCTGCCCAGATGCAGCGCCTCGCACGCCCATAACCATAGACTTCGGTCAGGACATCGCCCAGCACGTAGGAAACGGGGAAAAACAATATGCCCGCTCCGAACGGCCATAGGCCCACCCCCGGCAGGTCGATAACCGCCCGCTTGCCCGCCCCGATCACGTTCGACAGCAACAGGATCGTGACGAACGCCGTCATCACGAAGTCAAAATAGCGAAGCGGCCGGCCTGCCAGGGCGCCGGCGTCGACCGCTAGCGGGCCGTGATTTGCCTGATCGTTCACATCGGCAGACTATCGCGGTTTCCGCTCTGCGCAATCCACGCTATCGAGACGGCGGGCGCCCGTAGCTCAGCTGGATAGAGCACATGCCTTCTAAGCCTGTGGTCGCAGGTTCGAATCCTGCCGGGCGCGCCAAATATCGCCGTCTGCCGCCGTCGCCCTTGCATTTCCATCATCCGCGATTGCCCAAGTTTGAGGCAACAACATTCGACGATAAGGTGCAGTTAGCTGCGGGTGATTAATGGCGATAATGTCCTTGCCATAGTAGACAGGATGCTGAGGCCGGCTGATGCGCCCCCCTTACATCCAGAACGGCTTCCACTCCGTCTTCTGGCTCGGCCGCTCGAAATAGTTAGTGTGTTGCTCGCTAAGGTCGTCGAGCGGTTGATCGTCGACGTGGATGAAAGCGGCTTCCATCGCCTGATCCCGGCCCGCCGTCCAGTCGGCGAACCGGAGCGGGACCAATAAGTCGGGCATGGTCCAGATCCGCTTGTCGTAGGGGTCGGAGTCGAACCATGGCAGGGTCGACACATATGCGCTGAACCCGTCGCCCTGGAACGGCCTGGCATCGCCCTCGTGATTGGGGGAGCCCCCGGAGGGTTCGCCCACGAACACGGCCCAGGTCTCCCGCTCGATCCTCGAGGTCAGGTTCTGGGCGGCCGAGAAAGTGTGGGGGCCGATCAGCACATAGAGCCCGCCAGGGCGGTTGAAGCGGGACCGTTCGAGATGTTTCCTCAGGCCTTCGCCCAAGCGGTTGTCGCCGCCGTCGTTGCGGCGCAGGTCGAGTAAGACCCGTTCGATCGCGGGGGCCTCCATGGCCGCAAAGGCTTCGCGCACGAAGGCGAGGATCGAGTCCTTGCTGGCGAACAAGCGGTCGAACGCGATGACCAGGGTGCGGTCTTCTGCGTGGACGAAGTTGGACGCAGGCCCCGGCCGCCAAGTTTCGACCGGGAAGGGCTTTCGGGGAAGCGGGATCAGAGCCTCGCGTGCGTCCGGGCGCGGGATCAGCACTGCCTTGACGAACGAGCCGCCTTTTTCGGCCTCGACGGTGACCGGCGCCGAGACGCCGGCGGGCGCAGCCAATCGCGCGCCGCGCAGGACCGCGGGTCGCAGGATCAAATCCGCGTCATGGTGGGCCCGGGTGGGATTGTTGCCGGGCCACATGGCCGCGAAGGATCTCAGGACCTTCTCAATGGCGACCCCATCCACATGCGTGATCCGTGCACCAAGCAGCGGCGCGCCTTCTCCCTTGGCCGCGGTGACGTAGAGCCCGTCGAAGAGGGGTTGGCAGCAATCGGAAGGGTGAGGTCGAAGCCGGGCGCCTTGATCATTCCCGCTGGTCCCACACGCCCATCCACGTACATCGTCGTGTGGCCGTCATGAAACCAAGCCAGCCGCGCCATAAGACCCATGAGATAGGCCTCGATGGTCATGGCGTCCGCCTCAGCGGCGAGGCGATCCCAGCCGGATCGCCAAGCCGGGTCTGCGGCGGCTATCCAGCCACGCGGGTGGGTCGCCTCGGCGTAGCTGCGCAGGCGCGCGGCTTCCGAGCGGCGGGGTCTGGAGACCGCTGCCGCCGCCGGCATTGCCAAGCTTGCTGACAACAGGAGGGAGAAGTCGCGTCGCGTAGGGAGATATGATCGTGTCATATTCGGATATACCTTGGTTGCCGGATAAGGAATATCTAGGCGGGATCGACATTCAGGATTCCCAAAGGGATTGATGTCTGA
>DATMIP010000336.1:0-10820 GCA_035554515.1 Sphingomonas sp.
CGAACGGGCGCTAGAGTACCCGACCTTACCAGCGGTAGTGGCTGAACGCGCGGTTCGCTTCCGCCATGCGGTGCGTGTCTTCGCGCTTCTTCACCGCGTTGCCGCGGTTGTTGGCGGCATCCATGAGCTCGCCCGACAGGCGCGCCGACATGGTATGCTCCGAACGGCCGCGCGCGGCGGTGATCAGCCAGCGGATCGCCAGCGCCTGGCTACGCTCGGGCCGGACCTCGACCGGGACCTGATAGGTCGCGCCACCGACGCGGCGGCTGCGCACTTCGATACCCGGGCGGATATTGTTGAGCGCATCGTGGAATACCGCGAGCGGCTCGCGCTTGGCACGCGCCTCGACCGTGTCGAGCGCGGTATAGACGATGCCTTCCGCGGTGGACTTCTTGCCGTCGAGCATGACGGAATTCATGAACTTGCTGAGCACGACATCCCCGAACTTCGGATCGGGCAGGATTTCGCGCTTTTCTGGACGACGACGACGAGCCATCTTTTTCTTCCTTACAAACTTCAGCCTGGTGATCGGACAGCCCACATGGGGCCGATCGGCTTACTTCGGACGCTTGGCGCCGTATTTGGAGCGGGATTGCTTGCGGTTCTTGACGCCCTGCGTATCGAGCACGCCGCGCAGCACGTGGTAGCGGACGCCCGGAAGGTCGCGCACACGGCCGCCACGGATCAGGACCACCGAATGCTCCTGAAGGTTGTGGCCTTCGCCCGGAATGTAGCTGATCACTTCGCGCTGGTTGGTCAGACGGACCTTGGCCACCTTGCGCAGCGCCGAGTTCGGCTTCTTCGGGGTCGTCGTGTAGACGCGCGTGCAGACGCCGCGCTTCTGCGGGTTCTTTTCCATCGCAGGCACCTTGGACTTGGCGATCTGCGGTTCACGACCCTTGCGGATCAACTGGTTAATCGTCGGCATGAAGCCCTTCACCTTTCACAGGGTTACTTTACCGTGCCAGCACCTCAAGCTGCCATCCGAGAACGGCGGAATGCGATAACGGCCCAGGTGACTTGCGCCCCGGGGCTTGCCAGGCATCGGCAATGTTCAGTGCACCCGCATGGACCAACAAGGCCCGCGAGCGAGCGGCCCTATAGCGAGCGAGTCACTTAGCGTCAACGGCGCTAGGCGGGATCCAGCAATCCCTGCCCGCTGACGGCGGGCGCGGGCCCGGCCGCGGCCTTGGGCTTGATATAGACGCAGACGATCTGCGGCCATGCCTGGCGCAGCGATGCCTCGGTCTCGGCGATAAGCCGTTCGATGTCGCCGACCGCGACCGCATCCTCGAAATCCACGCTGGCGGATACGAACACCTTGCGCGGGGCTATGTGGATCGTGATCACCTCCTGGACGCCGGTCACTTCCGACCGCCCGTCAAAGGCCGCGCGGATCGCAGTGACGAGCTCTGGATCGGCCCGCTCGCCGATCAGCAATCCCTTCGATTCGCGCGCAAGCATGAAGGCGACGATCGCCAGCGCGCAGCCGATCACCACCGAGGCGACGCCGTCCCATAGCGGGTTCCCGGTCCAGTGCGACAGGAACACGCCGAGGCCGGCAATCACGAGACCGAACATTGCCGCCGAATCCTCGAACAGGACGATGAAGGTCGCGGGGTCCTTTGAGCGACGGACCGCCTTCCACCAGCCGAGATCGCCCTGGCTCGACCGGAATTCGCGCACCGCCGTCAGCCATGACGCACCTTCGAGCAGGAATGAGATGGCGAGCACGACGTAGGCGATCGTCGCATCCTCGATCTGCGACGGTTCGACGATGTGATGGACGCCCTCATAGATCGAAAGCCCCGCTCCGGTTGCGAAGATCAGGATCGCAACGACGAAGCTCCAGAAATATAGTTCGCGCCCATAGCCCAGCGGGTGGAGCTCGTCGGGCGGCCGATTCGACGCATGTTCACCGTAAAGGAGCAGCAGCTGATTGGTGGAATCGACGACCGAATGGAAACCTTCGGTCAGCATCGCCGACGATCCGGTGAACGCCGCCGCGACGAACTTGGCGACGGCAATCCCCAGATTGGCGGCAAGTGCCGCGAGCAATACGATCCTACTGTTGCTTTCCGCCATCAGCGCGGCGCGCCTGTGACCAACTGCCCGCCCTTGATCACCGCGACAGGACGCTGGAGGACGCGGACGTCCTTCGTCGGATCGCCGGCCACCGCGACGATGTCGCCAAAATGTCCGGGCGTGAGCTGGCCCACGTCATCGGCGCGGTTGAGCGCGATCGCTGCATCGCTGGTTGCGGCGCGGATCGCTTCGACCGGGGTCATCCCCCATTCGACCATCGTCGCGAACTGGAGCGCATTATTGCCGTTGGGATAGACCCCGCCATCGCTGCCGAAGACCATCTTCACGCCAGCGGCATGCGCCGCGCGGAAGGTCTGGCGCTGCTTCAGCCCAATCTCCTTTTCCTTGGCAAGACTTTCGGGAAAAACGCCGTTCTTCGCGCCTTCGGCAAGGATGTAATCATCGTCGTAAATGTCCATGCTGAACCATGCACCATGCGCCTTGGCGAGCCTGAACGATTCCGCATCGGCCAGGCTGGCATGCTCGATCGTGTCTACGCCGGCGCGCAGCGCGTCATTTATGCCGGCCGTGCCATGCGCGTGGACGGCGACGCGCAGGCCCAGCATGTGAGCTTCGTCGACGATCGCCTTGATCTCCTCGAACGACAATTGCTGCTCGCCGACCGAAGCCGTCTTCGACAATACCCCGCCGGTCATGCAGACCTTGATCACCTCGGCCCCGTATTTACGCATCCTGCGCACCAGCCCACGAAACTCCTGCGGACTGTCGGCGATATTGGGCGTGGGCACCTTTACCGACGGAGGCAGCCCGGTCGTGTCGCAATGGCCGCCGGTGGCGCCGATCGCATAGGTCGCCGGCACGATGCGCGGGCCCGGAACATAGCCGCGATCGATCCCCTGCTTGAGCGCAACATCATTATAATTGTCGGAGCCAACGTTGCGCACGGTGGTGAAGCCCGCTTCCAAGGTCTTTTTGGCGTTTGCCACGCCGACTACCGTCCAGAAATTGTCGGTGAATTCGAGGCCCTGATAGCCCGACAGCGTCGGATCGTTGGTCAGGTGAACGTGCATGTCGATCAGGCCGGGCAGGATGGTGACGTCCCCCAGATCGATACGCTTCGCATCGGCGGGGATCGCCGGCCGCGCATTCGATCCGGTCGTAAGCGATTGCACGCGTCCGTCATTGCCGATCACGACGATCGGGCCGTCGAGTGTGACGCCCTTGACCGGTTCGAACATGTGCGCCGCGGTGACGACGGTTGAGGCCATAGCGCAGGGAGCGCCCAACGCGGCGAGTGCGGCAAGTGTCCATTTCATCGGCGGCCCCTTGGTTAATCAGCTTGTTGAGTGGACGCTGATCGTCCCGCGCGCAACGCCCTGGGGGGCGATTTCTTGCGAGGGTCATGGCCCCGATTCATCAACGGATGGCGCCAGCGCGACGTCTCGACATTGCGCACCAAGCCAGGTTAGGCGCGCGCGCATACGGGGGCCGCGAAATGTCGGGGCGGCGGCACATAGACCGGCGCGGCCAACCCCATCCGCGCGGCGGTCGTGACGGCGATCACGCCCGCGACACCCAGCGCCACGAAGCGACCGCGCCGCCGATCGACGGCCCCGGCGTCGACCAGCAGGATCAAGGCAAGCGCGGCCGCGACCATCGACCATCGACCAAAGGTGGTAACGCAGGTCGCTGGCGACGCTGACAATCGCGAAACTGGCGCTCATGGACGCCGCGGACAGCGCCAGCGCACGACCGATCCGCGCCGCTTCGTCTCCTTCCCCCTTATCTGCCCAGAGCAAGCCGATCGCGATTGCCAGCCATATAACCGGCCAGCCGAGCGGGGTTCTCGCCATCACGTCCGCCGCGGCGACCAACATCCTACCCGCAGGCGACGAACGTGCACCGAGGTGATCCTGATTGGGCTCGCTTTCGATGGGCGGCCGTGCGTCGGGCTCGCCCGGACCGACCCAGAAACGCAGATTTGCATTGAGATGGCCCGCGCGATGCACGACGTAGGCGATGGGATGACGGGCTATCTCCCCCGCCCATCTGGCCGGCAAATGCGGGACGTCAAACATCGCATCGCCGATCGCCCCGCACTGGCGGGGCTCGCCAAAGGGATTCCAGAAATAGGGGGTGTAGCAATGCCTGCGCTCCGCATCCGCCCAGGCCACGGGCGAGACCCCGGGCACGGCCTGGAGGCGCGCGAAATGCGCCATTCCGACAAGGTCGTAGATCAAAGGCGTGCGGGCGATTCCGGTGTCCTCCGCGCGCAGCAGGCGGTGATTGATCAACGGATTGAGCGCCAGAACGCCGAGGATCAACGCGAACATGGCCCCCGTTTTCGCCCAGGAACCGGCGCGCCCGGAACGGCCGAGCAACGCGAATGCGAACGGAATCGTCGCAAAAACAGCATTGCCCCTTACCATCGTCGCATAGCCGAGCAGCAGCAGAATGATCGCTTTCGCCACGCGCGGCATCGCGCGCCCGGACATCCGCCAATAAGCGGCAAGCCCGGTCGCGGCGACGAGACAGCAGGCCATCTGCGCATCTTTCAGGACCACGGTCGCCCAGCCGAGCCACAGCGGCGCGATCCCGACAAGCAGCACGAGCGCCGCCGCGCCATGCTTCTGGCGCCGCCCCAGCGCGATCGACAGCAGACCCAATCCCCCCCACCACAAGATCATCTGGATCACGAAAAACGGCTCAGTGCCGGGATGGAGATGGTTGAGCAATGCCCACGCCCGCGCCATGATCGGCGGGTGCCAATCGGCATATGCGCCGTCGATCGACTGTTCATATTGGGCAACGCTGTCGTACATCGCGACACCGGGAAAGCGTGCCGCCAGCGACGCACCGAAGAGCAGCATGGCGGAGATCAGCCAGGGCGCGGCGGCGCGGGAACGTTGATCCAATGCTTGCGTCATTGCCCCCTCACCGGCCACATAATCGACCCTGTAGGAGAAGATGATGCCACACGGGAAGTTCACACGGAACAGTGGCTACCGCCGCAGCATGTCGCGGCGTGACGCCGGCCTGCTGAATGCGCATTCCCGCCGGCGGAAAATCATCGCGACCTGCCATCCGTTGCTGGCTGCACTATTTCTGGCGGTTCCCGGGCCGTCCCCGTCGCGCGTGCCAATCCGGCCTGTCGCCCCCCCGACAGCGAGCACACTCCCCCATCGCCTGATCATATTGAGCGATATCGAAGCCGACCCGGACGATACCCAATCGTTCGTTCGCGTGCTGCTTTATTCAAACGAGATCGCGATCGAGGGCATGATCGCCACAACCTCGACCCATATGCGGACGAAAATCCATCCCGACTCGATCCGCCGCATCGTCGATGCTTATGGCCTGGTCCAGCCGCGACTGGCCCTGCATGATCGCCGCTATCCGGCAGCCGCCTTGCTGCGCGCTCGGATAGGATCGGGGCAGCCTGTCTATGGGATGGCGGGCGTCGGCCCGGGACGCGATACGGACGGCTCAAACCGGATAATCGCGGCGCTCAAGCTGGACGATCCGCGCCCGCTCTGGGTGGCCGTGTGGGGCGGCGCCAACACGCTGGCGCAGGCACTGTTCACGATCCGGGAGACAATGCCCGCGGCAGCTGCGGCGCAGCTGATCTCGCGGCTGCGCGTCTACACGATTTCCGACCAGGACGACAGCGGCGCGTGGCTCCGCCGCACCTTCCCCGACCTGTTCTACGTCGTCAGTCCCGGCGGCTATGACAATGGTACATGGGGTGGGATCAACCAGCGGATCGACGGCATCGATAACACGACCGTCAGCAATGGCTGGCTGGCCTCCAATATCCAGCAAGGTCACGGTCCGTTGGGCGCCGCCTACCCTGATGTCGCTTATGGCATGGAGGGTGATACGCCGTCCTTCCTGGCGCTTATCCCGAATGGGCTGAACGCCCCTGACCATATGGATTGGGGTGGCTGGGGCGGCCGATACGAACTCTACCTGCCCACGCTGGCCGATCTCGATCCGAAGGGCTTCACCGGCGGCGTCCCGGTCGAGCCGGAAACCCGACCGATCTGGACGAATGCGGTCGACGTCTACGCACCGCTCCAGACCAAGGATTATGGGCGCGCCACGCTGCTGGATACGAAGACGTTCAAGGGCTTTCGGGTTGGCTTGTGGCGCTGGCGCGACGACTTCCAGAATGATTTCGCGGCGCGGATGCGGTGGACGACGCACGATCCTGCCGATGCGAATCACGCCCCGGTGGTGAGGCTCGGACAGCCGGATCGGTTGACCGTGCGATCCGGCGAAAGCTTTGTTCTGGACGCCAGCGGCAGCACCGATCCTGATGGCGATAGTTTGAGCTTCGTGTGGTTTCATTATCCCGAAGCCGGAAGCTGGCGCGCGCCGATCAGCGCGGGCGGCGCGGCCAATCTGTCGCACGTCATGTTCAAGGCGCCGGACGTGAGCAAAGCCGAGACGGCGCACTTCATCGTCCGCGTCGCCGACAAGGGGAATCCACCGCTAGCGCGCTACGCGCGGGTGATCGTCACCATCCTGCCTGAATGATGTCGTTGGGACATCACCGGAAACCAGGCGGACCGCACATATTCATATGCGCCCCCCCGGGGAGTGAGTGGTGAAAGCCAGACGGATGAATGTGCGAGTCATTCTCCCGCTGTCATCGCGAAGCGCGTAGCGCTGTGGCGATCCAGCCTGCGCGTCTGGAACCTGCCATGGGACGGGGAGCTGCCGCCGCCCTCGCGTAGCGCGCCCGTCCGGCGGCGAGCCTGTGATCGACAATTCAATTCAGATAGGCTCGCCGCGATTGGGTGATGCTGATCTGCGGCCCGGTGAAGAAGATGAAGTTCAGCGGCGGCCGGTAAGTGAGCGAGATATCCACATAAGGAACGCCGTTGGCCACGCCGCGGGTCACGGCGGGGGCGTCGAGATAATCGGTCTTGAGCGCGAAGCGCGCGCTGGTGATCCGGGCGGTGATCGCCGCATCATCCGGACGTGGATACAATGTCGCGAGGCGCGCGGCCTCGCCCACCGCCTGCTGCAGCCCGGCATTGGCCGCGAACACGACGCCCAGTTGGGCGATGCCTACCAGAAACAGCACCAGGATCGGCAGCGCGAATGCGAATTCGACAGCAGCGGCTCCCCGTTCATACCGCCGACCGGGCCAGCCTCGCCCGATCATTGGGTCCGCACCGATGCGCTGGCGTTGACGGAAATGCGGCCATCCACCGTGGCCCAGCGCAGCAAGCCGGCGAAGCTCGGCTTATAGCTGCCGGCGATCGCGATGGTGGAATAGCGCGCGATCTGCTGCCCGTCCGGACAGACCGTCACATCGCTGCCCTGGCGGGTGCCATCGCATTCGAGCCACCCTGAGACGGTCACGTTGGCAGCCGATACGCCAGCGGCCGCAGCCGCGTCGGCCTGTAGTAAGGTGTCGGTCAGGCTGGCCGTACTACCTGCGGTCTTGAGCTCCGCCGTGCGTTCGGCTGCCTGCTGGAGATGCAGTTTCGTTGAAACCAGGCGCGCGCAATCGACTATACCAGCCAGCATCGCGAGCAGGATGGGGCTGACCAGGGCGAGTTCGACCGCGCTGGCGCCCCATTCGTTGCGGAGGAACGAGCGCCTGCGCAGATTGCGAAACGCTCTCATTCGACGAGCCTCACCTGCACGCCCGTAAATGCGGACCCGCCGCCAACGTCGCAATGATTGGAGACACTCGTATTCCCAACGAAAGTCAGGCGTATCGCCACGAGTTGGAGGCAATCGGCAGTCATGCCGCTCGTGCCGGAGAAAGCGAGTTCCTGCGACGGGAAATAGAAGGCACCGTGCAGCGACGACGTGGCATTCCCGTTGATCTGGTTCGTACCCGAATCCAACGCGCGCCGATCCTGGTAGAAAAGAATGCCGTTATAAATGCCCGTCGTCGGCGCGGTGAGCTGGACGGTCGCGCCCGCATTTATGTTCAGCGTGGCGATCGACGATGGATCGGTCGCCGCGGTGCTGCTGGTGAGGATGATAGTGACGTTGTCACCGATGATCGTACCCTGCGACCCGACGCTGAACGATGAGCCGTCTATGTAATATGTACCGGCAGCCAGCCTGAGCGTGCCCTTGATGTCCATGCCTCGGTAGCACCCGCCGCTCGTCAAGGTCTGGTCTCCGTGCGGCCCGACGTTAACCGGGCCACTGCAACCGGGCAGGACGGGATTCGCAAGCTGGCCATAGGGATCGGGCTGCGGCAGCGAATAAGGCAGAAGCCGAGTTTCGCCGGTATAATTGTTGCTTGCGCTGAGACCGCCCACCGCCGCGACGGGGGTCGCGGTAATGCTGGCGCTGCCGCCGGCGGTGACGGCGTTGGCGGCACGCGAATTGGTGGCGAGCCCGCAACCGAAGTCGAGGCTCGCGCTGCCCTGCATCTTGATCCCCACCGCGCTGCTGGAGCCGAGCGCCAGCGCGCAATAGGTGCCGTTGGAGAGGACCGCCGCGGTCGCCTGCGCGCTGATGACGGGGGCGGCCGACATGAAGGTGCCCGAGAAAGGAAGCCGCCGCGAAGTTTGGATGCTTACGCGAACGGCCTGGCTGTTACCGGCGAAGGCGCCCACCGTCGGCGCGCTACGGATATCCGGGCTGCTGGCCAGCAGGATAACGTTGGTTCGCAACAATTCGCTCGAAGCTGCGACGACCGCATCTCTGCCTTGCGCCTTGGCGAAGGCTCCTGCGAGTGCTGCCGAATCCGCCTCGCGCTGCAATTGACGACGCCAATAGGTCCACTGCACGGTATCGACAGCAAGTCCGGCTGCACCGATGAGCAGGGGCAGGGCGGCGGCCGTGATCGCGAGCACGCTCCCCGCGCGGTCGCGCCACAATCTACGCCGTCGGCATGTATTCAGCGTCGGCATCGTCGCGGCTTGCACCACGGACGGCTAACGGGCGTTCAAAGAACGCCGTTAATGCGACCAAAAGAACGAACGAAGCGTGACTCGAATTGCCGGTACCTATCAGGCATGCGGGCAAATCAGATGTGGATCACCTTCCCGTAAGCGGCCAGCACGCTTTCATGCATCGCTTCCGACAGTGTCGGGTGCGGGAAGATCGTCTCCATCAGGTCCGCTTCGGTGGTCTCCAATTGCTTGGCGACGGTGTAGCCTTCGATCAGCTCGGTCACTTCAGGACCTGCCATGTGTGCGCCGAGCAGTTCGCCGGTCTTGGCGTCGAACACGGTCTTCACGAAGCCTTCCGCCTCGCCGAGCGCGATCGCCTTGCCATTGCCGATGAAGGGGAATTTGCCGACCTTGACCTCATAGCCGGCCTCCTTGGCTTTGGCCTCGGTCAGGCCGATGCTCGCCACCTGCGGCCGCGAATAGGTGCAGCCCGGGATCTTGAGCTTGTCCATCGCGTGCGGATGCTTGCCCGCGATCGCCTCGACCGCGATGATGCCCTCGTGACTAGCCTTGTGCGCGAGCCAGGGCGCGCCGGTCATGTCGCCGATCGCGTAAATGCCGTCGACATTGGTCTTGCACGCTCCGTCGGTGAGCACATGACCGCGATCGGTTTTGATGCCCAAGGCTTCGAGCCCGATATTTTCGGTGTTGGGCACGATGCCGACCGCGACGATGACGTGGCTATAGTCCTGCGTCTCGGACTTGCCGTCGGGCAGCTTGATCGTGGCGGTGACCGAGCGGCCGGGCTTGATGTCGATCTTCTCGACGCCATGCTTGGGCAGGACCTTCATGCCCTGCTTTTCGAACTGCTTGTGGACGAAGGCGGAGACCTCGGCATCCTCGACGGGGAGGATGCGATCGAGCATCTCGACGATCGTCACCTTGGCGCCCATGTCCGAATAGAAGCTGGCGAACTCGCAGCCGATCGCGCCCGATCCTATGACGAGCAGGTTGGTCGGCATCTCGCTCGGCGTCATCGCGTGGCGGTAGGTCCAGATGCGGTCGCCGTCGGCCTTGGCGAAGGGCAGATCGCGCGCCCGTGCACCGGTGGCGAGAATGATGTTCCTGGCCACGATGTCGGTGGTCTGACCGCCATTCTTGACCTGGATCCTGCCCTTGCCGGTCAGCGTGCCGACGCCTTCGACAACGGTGACCTTGTTCTTCTTCATCAGGCCTTTGACGCCGGCATTGAGCTGGCCCGCAACCTTGCGGCTGCGATCGACGATCTTGGCGAGATCGAAGCCGGCCTTGTCGACGGTCAAACCGTAGGCCGAAGCGTGGGTCATGTAGTGATAGATTTCCGACGTGCGCAGCAACGCCTTGGTCGGGATGCAGCCCCAGTTGAGGCAGATGCCGCCCAATCGCTCGCGCTCGATGATCGCGACATTCATGCCCAGCTGCGCCGCGCGGATCGCCGCGACATAGCCGCCGGGGCCCGAACCGAGAATTGCGAGATCGTAGGTGTCAGCCATCAAGATGCTCCACTAAGCCCCTCTCCCCTCGTGGGAGAGGGGTTGGGGGAGAGGGGGCAGAGCGGCAAGCACCGCCGTCAGCACGTCCTCTTCCTTGGTCAATATATCGGTGTTCCAGAATCGAATTACGCGCCAACCTTCGGAGGCGAGCCATTGGTCGCGCGCGGCGTCATAGGCGTTCTCGCTATGTTGTCCGCCATCCGCTTCGATGATCAAGCGCGCGGCCGGGCAGGCGAAATCGACGATGTAACGGCCAATTGGGAGCTGGCGGCGAAATTTCCAGCCTTCGAGACGCTTGGCTCGGAGTAGCTTCCAGAGGCGGTGTTCGGCGTCGGTCTGGTTCTTACGAAGAGTGCGCGCCCGTTCTTTG
>DATMIP010000337.1:0-8747 GCA_035554515.1 Sphingomonas sp.
CCCGGCCTCCGCCGGGGCGACGGACGAGGTGACCATGCCGACCGACGCCACCCTGCCCTATGACAACAGCAACATCTTCGCACGTATCCTGCGCGGCGAGATCCCCGCGAAGACGGTCTATGAGGACGAACATGCCCTCGCCTTCCACGACATCGCTCCGCGCGCGCCGATCCATATCCTGGTGATCCCGCGCGGGCCCTACGCCTCGTGGGACGATTTCTCCGCCAGGGCCTCGGAGGGAGAGATTGCCGGCTTCGTACGCGCCGTCGGCAAGGTCGCCCGCGATAACGGTCTGGTGGTACCGGGCTATCGCCTGCTGGCCAACACTGGCGGCCATGGCGGGCAAGAGGTGGCGCATCTCCACGTCCACCTGTTCGGAGGGCGCCCGCTCGGGCCGATGCTGGCCGAATAGCCGCCACTATTGCGCTGCTGGCGCAAGGCGTTAGGCTCCCCTCCCCATAAGCACAGGCGCGCGACGCCTCTCAAGGGGATCTTCATGCTGTTCGACCGCGTCAAGCCGCTCGATGCCATCCTTCTCACAGCCGAGAAGAAGGGCCTCCACCGGACCCTCGGCGCCTTCCAGCTGACGATGCTCGGCATCGGGGCGGTAATCGGTACGGGCATCTTCGTCCTGACCTCGGAAGCCGCGCAGAAGGCTGGACCCGGGATGCTGCTGTCTTTCGTCGTCGCCGGCTTTGTCTGTGCTGTCGCGGCGCTCTGCTATTCGGAATTGGCCTCGATGGTTCCGGTCTCGGGTTCGGCCTATACCTACACTTATGCCGTGGTCGGCGAATTGCTCGCCTGGATGGTCGGCTGGGCGTTGATCCTTGAATATGCGGTCGGCGCGAGCGCGGTCGCGGTCGGCTGGTCGAACCATGCGGTCGGGCTGTTACGCGGCTTGGGAATAAATTTTCCGGCCGCGCTCAGTAACGCCGACGCGCTCATGGCCAAGGTCCAGCTCGCTTTCGGTGCCACGCCCTCGAGCGACCTCACAATGGCCCTGAAGGTCGGCGGCTGGATCAACGTGCCCGCGATCGTCATTTCGGGCCTGGTCACGTGGCTATTGATCATCGGGACGACCGAGAGCGCGCGCGTCAACGCGGTGCTCGTCGCAATCAAGATTGTGGCGCTGACCGCCTTCATCTTTCTTACCATTCCGGTACTCAACGCGGAGAATTTCAAGCCATTCATGCCGACCGGCGCCACCGGCGTTCTTGGCGCTGCAGCGTCGATTTTCTTCGCCTATGTCGGCTTCGATGCGGTCTCGACTGCTGCCGAGGAAACCAAGAACCCGCAGCGCAACGTGCCAATCGGGCTGATTGCTAGCCTCTTCATCTGCACGCTCTTCTACCTGCTGGTTGCGTCGGGCGCGATCGGGGCGATCGGCGCGCAGCCTGAAATGGCAGCGGGGGTGTCGCTCGCGCCCGGCTCCGCCGAGATGGCAGGGCGGTGCGCCTCGGTGGTTGCCAGCGGTGCACTTGAGCCGCTGGTCTGTTCGAAAGAAGCGTTGGTCCACGTGCTCGACACGATCGGCTGGCACAAGATTGGCCGTCTTGTCGGGTTGGCGGCCGTGCTTGCTCTCCCATCGGTCGTGCTCATGATGATGTTCGGCCAGACGCGCGTCTTCTTTACGATGGCGCGCGACGGCTTGCTTCCTGAAAGGCTCGCTTCGGTGCATCCACGTTATCGTACGCCGCATGTGGTAACGCTCGTCACGGGGCTCGGCGCCACGGTGGCGGCGGCGATATTACCCGTTGGGAAGCTTGCCGATTATTCGAACTCGGGGACGCTCTTCGCGTTTCTGATGGTTGCCATCTCGGTGATGGCGCTGCGCAAGATCGATCCAACTCGGAAGCGCCCTTTCCGCATGCCCTTCGTGTGGGTGATCGCGCCGCTGGCAATCATTGGCTGCATCGGACTTTATGTCTCGCTGCCGTGGACCGCGATCCTCGTACTCCCGATCTGGGGCGCCATCGGCCTGCTCGTCTATTTCCTCTACAGCCGCCGACACAGCCATGTCGGCCTGGGGCTGGCGGTTGTGCCCGAGGTGGAAGCCTATCAAGGTATCGAGCCGCCCCCACCGGGGACGACCTGATCCGGTGACGGTCGAGCGGATCGATACGACCGGCCAGACGCTGGCTGGCGATGAATTTTCGATGCTGGATCAGGGAGAGGCGCTGCATCGCACCCTGCGCCCCGCGATCGGCTCCGATTATCGGGCGCACATGGCCCGAATGTTCGGCGAAGGAGCGGGACTGGTCCAGCTCGTCGACGATGGCGCGGTCCGCGCATTGGCGGTGTGGCGCAACTTCCACACCACCTATTGCGGCCATAGGCTGGAGATAGACGATCTCGTCACCGACGAGACGCAACGATCAAAAGGTTATGGCAAGACCCTCCTCGCTTTCGTCGAAGCAAAGGCGCGCGCGATGGGCTGCGACTCGCTCACGCTCAACTCGGGCACATATCGCGCACGCGCGCACCGCTTCTATTTCCGTGAAGGCCTGCACATTTCGAGCTTCCACTTCAGCAAGGATTTGCGCGGTTGACGCTATCCCAGCCGTGATTTGATCAGCTCGTCCAGCTTCGCCTCAGGCCGCGCTCCGTAATGCGAGATCACCTCGGCCGCCGCGATGGCACCCATGCGCAGACTGTCCCTGATCGAACGACCTTGCACCTGCCCGGCCAGGAAACCGGCGGCGAACAGATCGCCCGCTCCGGTCGTATCGACGATCCGTTCGACCGGCTCGGCGGGTACCGCAAAGCGCTCGCCTCCCTGCGCTGCGACCGCGCCCTCGGCGCTGCGCGTGACCACCAAAGTGTCGACCTTGGCCGCAAGGTCTGTAAACGCCGCTTCGAATTCGGCACCCCCCGACAGCGCCAGCAGTTCGCTCTCATTGGCGAACAGGATATCGATCGCGCCTTCGTCGATAAGCTTCAGGAAGTCCTGACCATGGCGTGCGATGCAAAAGGTATCGCTCAGCGTGAAAGCGACCTTGCGGCCCGCCTCGTGCGCGATCCGGATGGCTGCCCGCATCGCCGCCCGCGGCTCTTCCGGATCCCACAGATAGCCTTCGAGATAGAGTATCTTCGCCGACGCGATCAGCTCGCGATCGAGCGCGGCTTCCGGCAGATATTGGGAAGCGCCAAGAAAGGTGTTCATCGTGCGCTGCGCGTCGGGCGTGACCAGGATCAGGCAACGCGCGGTGCTCGGCTGACCGGATCGCGCGGGCGTCTCGAAGCTGACGCCGTTGGCGCGGATGTCGTGCTTGAACACCGCACCCAGCTGATCGTCGGCAACCTGGCCAATGAAACCGCATCTGGCGCCCATCATGGCCATTCCCGCGACCGTATTGGCCGCCGAACCGCCGCTGATCTCGCGGCCCGGCCCCATGCGCGAATAGAGGCCGTCGCTGGTCGGCTCGTCCATCAGCCGCATCGAGCCCTTGGCGACGCCTTCCGACAGGACGAAAGCATCGTCGGCCTGGGCAATGACATCGACAATGGCGTTGCCGATGGCGACGATATCGAGTGTGGGTTCGGTCATGTAGGGAAAATCTCCTGGGCGACACCGCAGTGCCTGAGCATCGGAAGATCCAACCAAATCCGCTCGCCCTGAGCCCGAACGGAAGGATGGATGATCCCGATCGATGCAGCGCGCTCTAAGGAACAGGCAGAAGAGTCGCAACCGCCGTTGATCTTCGCCCTGCCCTCGCGCTATCGCCGCGCGCGATGCAGCCAGCCCCCGAAATCTCCCGAGTCGCCACCTCCCGCGTTGCCTGCGACGGCGCGCGCGAAATCCCGGGAGGAGCCGCACTCGGCCACCCGCGTGTCTATCTGGAGATTGACGAGAAGGGCTATGTCGATTGCGGCTATTGCGACCGGCGCTTCGTGCTGATCGGCGGACCGGCAGACACGTACTAAACCCTCGTCCCGGCGGAGGCCGGGGCAGCTGAGTTCTGGGGACGACGTCTCGATAAACCTCCAGCGGCCCCGGCCTCCGCCGGGGCGACGACCTCGGGCGGCGTAGCAGGGGTGACGCCGAATGCCCGTCCCCCTATATCCCGCTCATGACCCTCCTCGCCGATCCCCGCCGCTTCCTCTATCGCAATCTCGATCCCGACGCGGCGCTCCGCCTGACCGGCGACGCGCTGCGCAATTGCGACGATGGCGAGCTCTACCTCCAATATATTGCGAGCGAGGCGTTCGGCTTCGATGACGGGCGTCTGAAAACCGCCGACTTCAACACCCAGGCGGGTTTCGGCCTGCGCGGCCTGTCGGGCGAGACCACCGCCTTCGCCCACGCCAACGAATTGAGCGAGGCCGCCATCATCCGCGCGGCGGAGACGATGACCCTGCTCGATCCTGCCAAAGGCGCACGGGCCGGCCCACCCCGCCGGACCAACGCCCAGCTATACACCGGCGACGATCCGCTCTCCGCCATTCCCTTCGCGCGCAAGGTCGCGCTCTGCCAGGAGGTGGATGCCGCCGCGCGCGCGCGCGATCCGCGCGTCAGCCAAGTCTCGGTCGGCCTGTCGGGTTCGTGGAGCGTGGTCGAAATCATTCGCCCCGACGGCTTCGTCGCGCACGACGTTCGCCCGCTGGTGCGGCTCAACGTTTCGATCGTGGTCGAGCAGGATGGGCGGCGCGAGACCGGCTTCTTCGGGCTGGGCGGCCGTTATCTCTATGACCGTCTGTTCGAGCCGGCGACCTGGAA
Organism: Sphingomonas sp.; assembly: GCA_035554515.1. GTDB lineage: Bacteria > Pseudomonadota > Alphaproteobacteria > Sphingomonadales > Sphingomonadaceae > Sphingomonas_I. Next base: position 4,718 of record DATMIP010000337.1, read on the forward strand.
CCGCGCGATCGATCAGGCGCTCCATCAGGCGCTGATCAACCTCGAAAGCGTCGCCGCGCCCGCAGGCGAGATGACGGTGGTGTGCGGGCCGGGCTGGCCGGGCGTGCTGCTGCACGAAGCCGTCGGCCATGGGCTGGAAGGCGATTTCAACCGCAAGGGTACCAGCGCCTTCGCCGGCCGCATCGGCGAGCGCGTCGCTGCCCCCGGCGTAACCGTGGTCGACGATGGATCGATCGAAGGCCGCCGCGGCAGCCTCACGATCGACGATGAGGGCACGCCGACCCAGACCAACGTCCTGATCGAAGACGGCATTCTCAAGGGCTATATCCAGGATCGCTTGAACGCGCGCCTGATGGGCGTCGCGCCGACCGGTAATGGCCGCCGCGAAAGCTTCGCGCATGCACCGATGCCGCGCATGACCAACACCTTCATGTATGGCGGCAAGGACGATCCCGACGAGATTTTGAGCCGGGTCAAGAACGGCATCTATGCCAAGTCGTTCGGCGGCGGGCAGGTCGACATCACCAGCGGCAAGTTCGTCTTCAGCTGCACGGAGGCCTATCTGATCGAAAATGGCAAGCTCGGCGCGCCTATAAAAGGCGCTACCCTGATCGGCGACGGCCCGACCGTGCTCACCAAGGTGGCCGCGATCGGCAACGACATGGCGCTCGATGAAGGCGTCGGCATTTGCGGCAAGGGCGGGCAATCGGTGCCGGCTGGCGTGGGACAGCCCACCCTTCTGATCGACGGCCTGACCGTCGGCGGTACCGCCGCCTGAGCTGCCTCTTCGGCCGCTTGCCGAATGCAGGCCGCGCTTTGTTGTAAACCTAACACGCATCCCATTGTGCAGCTGTAGTTGCGCAAATGTAACGCTGTGGCAAATTTTGTTGCGCCGCAGCGATAAGGCTTGCCCGAAACGGACGTCATCGAGATGCTGCTTGCTTGGGGGGAGAGAGAGTTGCTCAATGAAGGGACCGCACCCATGACCTGTCGCGCAAAACAAATCAGGCTGTGGGCGGCCTGTTCGGGCGTCGCGTTGCTGGCCGGCCTGGCACATGCGCAGTCGGCTCTGTCGCCGGCCGTCGATACCGCGGCTGACGCGGGCGGCGAAGAGGTGATCATCACGGGAACGCGTATCGCCCGTCCGGAAATTGCGCTACCGAGCCCCGTCGAATCCTTTTCCGCGGCCAATCTCGCGCAATCGGGCAAGACGAACCTGGCCGACTTTCTGGCCGATTCGCCAGCGCTCGCCGGGTCGATCACGAACGAACTCAATTCGGGTTCGAACACCCTGGCCGGCGGCACCGGCGTCAATCTTCTCGATCTGCGCAATCTCGGCACCGCGCGAACGCTCGTGCTGGTCAATGGCCGTCGCCATGTGAACGCTTTTCCTGGTGAAAATTCGGTCGACATCAACACTATTCCACTCGACCTGATTGATCGGGTGGACGTGCTGACCGGCGGCGCCTCGGCGATCTATGGCGCGGACGCGGTTTCCGGCGTCGTCAATTTTGTTCTGAAGCGAAAGTTCGAAGGGCTGAATGCCCGCTCGCAATTCGGCATCTCGTCGCGCGGCGACAATGCCTCCCGGTTCGCCTCGATCATCGCTGGCAAGAATTTCGCCGACGAGCGCGGAAATCTAACGCTCGCTTATGAATATAACAAATCGGATCGGTTCAGTCAGCGCGACCGCGCCTACACCGGCGATCCGGCTGCGCGTTATGAGTTGCGGCGCGACCCGAGCGATTTTCCCGACGATCCGAACAAGCCCGATCGCATATTGTTCAACAATCTCAGCTGGGCAGACAGCGCGCGCAATGGCGCGGTCGATCTGGACGGCGATGGCGTTATCGATTTCGAGGGCAGTGGCCGGGTCTACGACACGGGACAATTCCTTCCAGGCAGCGGCGGCCGCGCAATCAACAGCACGTCCAACACACCGGTAGCGGGCTATTTCGGCGATTTTGCGCCACGACTGAAAAGCCATAACGCCAACGCCTTGTTCAATTTTGAGTTCAGCCCGGCATTTCAACTGTTCGCCGAGGCGAAATATGTTCGCACCACGGCGTTCACCGAAATCCAGCCGTCATTCGATTTCGGTACCTATCTCACGCCGGATAATTACTTCCTCAACCAGCGTTTCGGTGAGGAAGCATCGGCAAACGGCGCCTTCGTCAACCGCGACAATTTCGATCTCGGCGTGGCTTCCGAACGTGCGAAACGCGACACGTATCGCGGCGTGGTCGGGATCGAGGGCGATCTGAGCAAGGGCAGCGGGAGCGGCAACCTCCATTACGAATTGTCTTATGTGTACGGCAAGGCCAAGTCGGTCGTTACCGATTACAATCAGCGACTCGTCGATCGCTATTATGCGGCTCTCGATACCGTCGTCGATCCGGCGACGGGCAAGCCGACATGCCGGATCAATCTGCCCGGCGAAACTCTGATCGATCAGAACAACTATGGCGGTGTCCTCTCGATTGGCGCCGACACAGTAACGGGTGCCCCGCTCAGCTTCACGCCCAGCCAATGCGTTCCGTTGAGCATCCTCGGCGAAAATGTCGCAAGCGAAGCGGCCAAAAAATTCGCGTTCGTCGACAACGTAACCCGCGCCAGCAGTTCGCAGCAGGTGGTTTCCGCAACACTGCGTGGCGATCTCGGATTCCTTTTCGATTTGCCCGGCGGCCCGATCGGCTTCGCGATAGGTGCCGAATATCGCAGGGAAGCGACCCGATCGACCCCGTCAGCCTTCCAGCAGGCGGGCTATTTCGAGGGCGGCAATCAGATCCTGCCGAGTAGCGGCCATTATGACGTGAAGGAGGTCTATGGCGAGTTGAACGTGCCGTTGCTGGCGCAGGTACCGTTCGCCGAAAATCTCTCGTTCGGCGCCGCCGGCCGCCTTTCCGATTATTCGACGATCGGCCATACCGTGACCTGGAAGGTCGATGGCACCTATTCGCCGGTCCGCGACATCGCCTTCCGCGCGACCTATTCGAAGGCCGTTCGTGCGCCCAATATCACCGAATTGTTCAGTCCGCTCCAGGGCACGTTCGAGTTCCTCGACGATCCCTGCGACCCCACGTTCATCGCCGAGGGCACGCAATATCGCGTGGCGAATTGCAAGGCGGCGCTGACGGCAGCCGGCCTTACCCCGGCCCAGATCGATGCCTTCAGCCCGGCGACCGATCCGGAGCAGAGCACCAGCCAGACGGGTCTCCAGGGCGGCAACCCCAGATTGCGCGAGGAAACCGCCAAGACCTGGACCGCAGGTGTGGTATTACGCCCCCGCTTCATCCCGGGCCTAGCCGTCACCGCCGACTGGTATGACATCAAGATCACCAACGCGATCAACACGCCGGACGTGAACGAGGTGTTCAAGCTGTGCGTCGATCAGCCGACGCTGAACAATCCCTTCTGCCAAAGCTTCCAGCGCGAGCAGGGGACGGGCTTCATCAAGTCGTTCGTGGTGTCGGCCCAGAATGTCGCCGCCTTCACCACCTCCGGCCTGGAGGTCACGGTCAATTATATGTTGAGGCCGGCGGCCGATATCGGGACGTTCAACCTCCACCTGGTCGGCGGTTATCTGAACGATCTGACCTTTATCGCCACCGTTGGCGGGGTGCCGGAGCAGCAGCGCAATCGCACCTACCGCCCCAAATATAAAGGCGCGCTCGACGTGACCTGGAACAAGGGCCCGGTTTCGATCGATTACGGCCTCGCCTGGCAGGGCCGGACGCAGCGTTTCACCACCATCCAGCTTGCGGCCAACCCGGACCTCTCCGATCCGAAATATTTCTACCTTAAGGAGCGCTGGGAACACGACATCTCGGTGTCCTATGACGTCGGCGATCGCTTCCAGCTATACGGCGGCATCAACAATTTCACCGATCAGCAGCCCGACATCGCCGCGCTTGCAGGGTATCCGGTGAGCGCTGTCGGCCGCTTTTTCTACGTGGGAGCACGGATAAAGCTGGGTCGCCTGTTCTAGGCGGGATCGACATTCAGGATTCCCAAAGGGATTGATGTCTGA
>DATMIP010000338.1:0-6442 GCA_035554515.1 Sphingomonas sp.
GCCAAGCGAGGAACACGTATGGAGCGGTCAAGGTCTATACGTCGGATTTCCGCGCGATGAAGAATGTGCTGGCGGGGCGCAATGAGCGTTCGCTCTACAAGATGATCGTCCATCCCGACACGGACGTGGTGCTCGGCATCCACATGATCGGCCCTGATGCGCCCGAGATATTGCAGGTGGCCGCGGTCGCGGTGCGGGCGGGACTCACGAAACAGGCGTTTGACGACACGGTCGCCCTCCATCCCACCATGGCGGAAGAGCTGGTGCTGATGCGCTAAGTCCCCCACTTGTGCTGGGCGTCAGCTGCTGGCTAGGAGGCCTGATGCAAGAGGTGGCGACGAACGAGCGGCAGGTCTTTTTCGTCTGCGGCGCGCCCAAGTCCGGCACGACGTGGCTGCAACGTCTGCTCGACGCGCATCCGGAGATTCTCTGCTCGGGCGAAGGCCATTTCATCGAGCATTTCTCGATACCGCTCGCAAAGGTGATGCGGGACTATGCCGGCAAGATGCGGCTTGTCGCCGACCGCGTCTATGAAGGTGAACCTTATTATACGCGATTGGAGCAGGATGCTTTAGATCGGCTGGTGCGAACATTCGTAATCGATCGATTGCTGTCGCGCGATCCGGGGCCCGAGGTGCGCTGGATCGGGGACAAGACGCCGCGCTATGCCACCTATCTCCCACATCTCATGCGTATCTTTCCCGATGCTAGGTTCATCAACATCGTGCGCGATCCGCGCGATGTCGCCTTGTCACGGCTGCATCAGGCCAAGCGTGCCGGGCGCGAGGGCCTGACAATCGCCGGCACCGCCGAACGTAGCGCCTTCATTCGCGATGGCGGCCTGGACTGGGTCAGGAATGTGGAGCCGATCGCCCCCTTCGCCATCGCCCATCCGGGCCGGCTGCATAGCATTCGTTATGAGGATATGATCGCCGATCCGGCGCGCGAAGCCGGCCGCCTGTTCGCTTTCCTCGGGGCGAGCACCGATCGGAACCTGATCGACGACGCCGTTGCGAAAACCTCGTTCGAGGCGCTGTCGGGTCGCAAACCGGGCGAGGAGCATCCGACATCCTTTCTGCGCAAGGGCATCGCCGGTGATTGGGTTGGCGGTCTGGAGCATTCCGCAATTGCCGTCCTGGAACAGGTGGCAGGCCCTTTGATGCGCACCTTGGGCTATGTTTAAATATGGGCGGAACCGCTCGTCGCACTCGATCGCTGGCTCGGCCAGTTTCGCCTCTTCTGGAGCGGCAAGCTCGACGCGCTAGGCGCGCATCGTGATCGGGAGCAATGATATGACCGATGCCGTTTATTCCGCCGTCAAGCATATCTACCGCGTGACGCTCTGAAATTTTGCGACGAAACGAGGCCAGCAAACCGGTCTTTAACCTCCGTGCGCTAACAGGCGCATCATGCAACGGATTGAACTCGAACAGGGAGCCGTCGCGACGCTCCGCAGGCGCGTCTCGGAAGTGGAGGAGATCAACGAAGATCTCATCGCCTTCGCGCGCGGCCATGCGGGCGCGGTATCATCGATCCACGAGGCGGTGCTGGCCGCGATCGCCGCGGACACGCCAGCCGAGCTCGCCAATGTGTTGACGTGCCAGTGGCCGATGCTGCTCCGCGTCGACGAGGTCGCGTTGGCCTGGAATGCGGGTGGGGAGGCCTTTCGCGCCGATCGCAACGGGGTGCGCGAAGTCGAGCCGCGTCTGGTCGAACGCATGGCGGACATGATGCGCCCGGTGACGATGCGCGCAGTCGAGCGCGGTCACCCGATGTTCGGTGCGGCGTGCGAGAGCATTCGCAGCGAGGCGCTGATTCGCCTCGACAGTTTTTCCGGCTGCGGGCTGATTGCGCTCGGTCAGTCCGAGGCACCGACGATCGAGGGTCGCCATGGCGCGCGGCTGTTGCGCTTCCTGGGCCAGGCGGTTTCGCATATGCTGGAGCGGTGGCCGGCCCTTTAGATTTCGATACCCATCCGGCGTTCGCCGACGCGGCCGCGTGGGAAGCGTATTTGCGACAGGACCGGCGGCGGTCCGAGCATACTGTCCGGGCTTATGGCGCGACCGCCCGACGGCTGATTCTCTTTTTGGGAAAACATCGCGCGGCGTCGATCGGTGCCGCCGATCTCGCGCGGATCGACACTGCGGAAATGCGGGCATTTCTCGCCGCTCGCCGTATGGATGGACTCGCCAATGCATCCGCCGCACGAGAATTGTCGGCGATGCGCGGTTTTCTAGCCTTTGTTGCCAGGCGTGAGGGTATTGCTCTTCCGCCGCGTCTGCGCGGCCCGCGCGTCAAAAAAGGCGTGCCGCGGCCGGTTTCCCCCGCCGACGCCATCGCCATCGCGGACGATGCGGAGGATGAGGGCCGCGAACCGTGGATCGGCCTGCGTGACAAGGCGGTGCTGTTGTTGCTCTATGGTGCAGGGTTGCGCGTAGGGGAGGCGATGGCGCTGACCGGCGGGGTGCTGCCCCTTGGGGAAACGCTGATCGTCACCGGCAAACGCGCCAAGACGCGGGTCGTGCCCTTGCTGGCGCCCGTGCGCGCCGCGATCGAGCTCTATCTCGCGGCATCGCCGTGGGGTGTCAGCCGCGATCTCCCAATTTTCCGTGGCGCGAGGGGCGGGCCGCTATCAGCCGATATTATCCGTCGCGCCGTCCGCGCCGCGCGTGCGCGACTGGGGCTCGGTGACCGCACGACGCCGCACGCCTTGCGCCACAGCTTCGCGACTCATTTGCTGGCGGGGGGCGCCGACCTGCGCTCGCTTCAGGAACTGCTCGGCCATGCGAGCCTCTCGTCGACCCAGGTCTATACTGGTGTCGATGCCGCGCACCTGCTCGACGTCTATCGCAGTGCGCATCCGCGTGCATAACGATCGAGTCTCCGGAATGTAACATGATTGAGACGATATCGTCGCAGTTGCCCTCTCTAAAAGCCCGAACTTCTTCAATGAATCGGGGGAAATATGTCCGGCAGCGACCAGCAATTCGGCTATGACGACGGCCTAATCGACACGAACATGAGCGCCAATCCGACGCTCAACGAAATCGTTGCGGACCGTTATTCCCGGCGCCAAGCCCTGTTCGGCAGCGCGTCCGCAGTCGCAATCGCGATGCTGGGCGGCAGCCTTGTCACGGCTTGCGGCGACGGCGATGGCGACACGCCGGCGGCAAATGTCAGCGCGGGCGGCGCGGTAACGACCAGTGCGGGCAAGGCGGTTAAGCTTACCGGTACGGCTAACGGCGCGACACGCGGCAATTTCGTACAAACCGGCGGGCCAAGCGCGACGGTTGTTGCGACGGATACATTCTCTACCACGATAATCGCGCCTGCGGTCAGCGCGGCTACGCCGCTGACGTTCCGGTTCGATGCCATCGCTTCCGATCGCTATCTTGGCGGCGCCTCGACCACCGTCACGGTAAATCCGGCCGACCTGGGCTTTGCCGCGGTCGCGAAGAACCTCACGGACGTCGTTACCGTGCCCGACGGATATTCGATCACGATATTGTATCGTCTTGGCGATCCGATCGACGCCGCGACGCCGGCTTATGCAAACAACGGCACCGACACCGGTTTCGCCAACCGCGCCGGCGATCATCATGACGGCATGAGTTATTTTGGGCTCGCCGCAACCGGCAACGCGCCCGATCCGACCAACAACAATCGTGGGCTGTTGGTGCTGAATCACGAGAATATCAACCAAGCTTATCTTCACCCGAATGGCCCGACGAACGTGGGCGGCGCACGGCCGGAAGCGGAGGCGATCAAGGAAATCGAGTGCCACGGGGTTTCCGTGGTCGAGATCGTTCGCGCGTCCGCCACCGGCGCGTGGAGCTACGTTCAGGCGAGCGCGCTCAACCGTCGCATCACCCCGCTGACGCCTACGAGCTTTGCCGGCCCGGTCGCCGGCAGTACCGGTCTTCGCACGGCATATTCGCCAGCGGGAACCGACGGTCGTGGCACACTGAACAATTGCGCCAATGGCTACATGCCATGGGGCACCTATATGACGAATGAGGAAAACTGGGCCGGCTATTTCCGTCGCGAGGTTGGCGATGTCGCCGCCCGGGGCGGGCCCACTGCCAAGGCCAATGTCAGCCTGGCGCGCTACGGTATTCCCGAAGGACGCGCGGGCAATTTCGGCTGGGCCACCGTCACTCCCGCCAATGGCAGCGACACCTCTTTCCGCCGATGGAACGTAACGCAGCAGGCCGGGGCCGCTGCCGACGGCACAGCGGATTTCCGCAATGAGGCCAATCAGTTCGGATGGAGCGTTGAAATCGACCCCTTCAACAAGAGCGCAATCCCGCGCAAGCGGACGGCGCTCGGCCGAATGAACCACGAGGGATGCTGGCCCGGCCGCACGGTCGCAGGGGTCAAGCCGGCCTTTTATATGGGAGACGATGCCGCCAACGAATATATCTACAAGTTCATCTCGGCGAATCCCTGGGCCGCGGCCGACGCAGCACCCGGGGACCGCCTGGCGACCGGCGACAAATATCTGAACAACGGCACGCTGTACGTCGCCAAATTCAACGCGGACGGGACCGGCCTGTGGATGCCGCTGATCTTCGGCACCGGGCCGCTGACGGCCGCCAACCCGACCTACGCCTTCGCAGACCAGGCGGACGTACTGATGAATGCGCGCCTTGCGGCCGATGCGCTTGGCGCCACGAAAATGGATCGGCCGGAATGGACCGCGGTCAATCCCGTCACCGGCGAAATGTATTGCACCTTGACGCAGAATACGACCCGGACGCCAGCCAATACCGACGCCGCCAATCCCCGGGCCTATACGGACCCCAAGACCAATGGCGCCGTTACCAACGGAAATGCCAACGGACATATTATCCGCATCCGGGAAACGGGGGACACGACCGAGGCGACAAGCTTCGCCTGGGACGTTTACGCATTTGGTGCGGGATCGGATCTCAGCGGAGCAAATGTGAACCTGTCCGGTCTGGATGCCAGCAACGATTTTTCGATGGCGGACGGACTTTGGTTTGCGCGGGCGAGCAGCGTTGCGGGGCAGACGAAGCCGCTGTTGTGGATCGAAACCGACGACAATGCCTTTACCGACGTGACCAATTGCATGCTGCTCGCAGCGATGCCGGGCACCGTGAACGACGGTGCGACGAAGACGATCACCAACGTGATCGGGGCCGCGAGTGCGACCCAAACCGCGCGCGTTGGAAAAGCTCCGGGCGCCTCGCTGCGTCGCTTTCTGGTCGGCTGCAAGGAATGCGAGATTACCGGAATCGACACGACGCCCGATGGTCGCTCGCTGTTCGTCAACATTCAGCACCCCGGCGAACTGGGGAATCCGGGCAATATCACGAGCAACTGGCCGGCCAGCCAGGCCGGGCCCGCCACCGGGGTTCGTCCTCGCTCCGCGACGATAGTCATTACCAAGGATGATGGCGGCGTAGTCGGTCTGTAGGCCGGCTCAATCCCCCGCCGGGCCATTCGGGCGGGGGTACATTGACGATCTGGCCGACGGCCAGGCGAAGATCGATCGGCATATGATCGCGAAGGCGGCCGCGACGGCGCCAGCGCGGCGCCGTCACTCGGGCAGGAAGTCCGGCACCGATAAATAACGTTCCCCGGTATCGTAATTGAAGCCGAGTATCCTCGCGCCGGGGACGTCCTTTAATTTCTGCGCGATCGCGGCCAGCGTCGCGCCGGAGGAAATGCCGACCAACAGGCCTTCCTGGCTGGCCGACCGGCGCGCATAATCCTTGGCGTCGTTGGGATCGACCTGGATCACGCCGTCGAGCACCCCGGTATGAAGGTTGGCCGGGATGAAGCCCGCGCCGATACCCTGGATCGGATGCGGGCCAGGCTGGCCGCCCGAAATGACCGGCGAGAGCGTCGGCTCGACCGCGAATATCCTGAGGCCAGGCCACTCTTTCTTGAGCGTTTCGCCGACGCCGGTGATGTGGCCGCCCGTGCCGACACCCGAGATGATCATGTCAAGCGGCTTGTCACCGAAATCCTGCAGGATTTCCCGCGCGGTGGTGCGAATATGGATGTCGATGTTGGCCGGATTCTCGAACTGCTGCGGCATCCAGGCATCGGGCGTGGCGGCGACGATCTCGAGCGCGCGCTCGATCGAGCCTTTCATGCCTTTTTCCCGGGGGGTCAGATCGAAGCTGGCGCCATAAGCCAGCATCAGCCGACGGCGCTCGAGCGACATGCTCTCCGGCATTACGAGGACGAGCTTGTAGCCCTTGACCGCGGCGACCATGGCGAGGCCGACGCCGGTATTGCCCGAGGTCGGCTCGACGATCGTGCCGCCGGGCTTCAAATCGCCCGATTGTTCGGCCGCCTCGATCATCGCGAGCGCGATCCGGTCCTTGATCGACCCGCCCGGATTGGCGCGCTCCGACTTGATCCATACCTCTTCCGATCCGAACAGCCGCTGGATGCGGATATGTGGGGT
>DATMIP010000339.1:0-7726 GCA_035554515.1 Sphingomonas sp.
AATGACCGCCTTGTTCCAGTTCAGCTTCCTCCCGCTGTGGGTTCCAGGGACGCTTGGATTCGTGGCGCTTGGCATGTTGCTCCACCGGCTCGGCTTCTGGACAGGCGATTGGCCGAGGCGTGTTTACGGGTGGATCATCGCAGCGGGGGCGGGCGCCCTTTTGCTCTACTTCCCTCTGGTGCAAGCCATCATCAACCGCCATTTCGACCCGGCATTCCTGCCGCTCGCCGACATGATGACATTGCTGCTGCGCCCGTTCGTTTCGCTGGCTTATGCGTCGATCCTGATCCTGACGGTGCAGTCGGGGGCCGCAAATTGGCTGACGGATCGATTCGCCGCGGCGGGGCGGATGGCATTTTCCAATTATCTGGGCACGAGCCTGATCATGACGACGATTTTCTACGGCTACGGCTTCGGCCTGTTCGGGCAATTGTCGCGATCGGAGCTCTATTTTCTCGTATCAGCGCAGTGGCTGCTGATCCTTGCCTGGAGCAGGCCGTGGCTGCGGCATTTCCGCTACGGTCCGTTCGAATATTTATGGCGCAGCCTGTCGCGCGGCCGCTTGGTAAGCTTTCGTCAAGCTATTGCGAGTTAGTCGCAGTATCGCTAGATAGCGTTCCAGGGAGTCGGTGATGGTTGTTTGCCACTGCAATGCGATCCGAGAGCGTGACGTGCGGGAGGCCGCGCGATCGGGCGCGCAATGTCCGCATAGCGCTTATGCCGCGCTCGGGCGCCGACCCCGCTGCGGCCAGTGCATACCGTTCGCGCGCGAACTCATCGCCGAGGAACAGCAGGCGGCTGCCTGAGAATCGCTCGCGCGAGTCGTTCGCGCTTCATTTCGCGCCCATCCATGGTCTAAGCCGGTTCCTGTAATTGGGAGCCGTGCCATGAAGGGCGACGACAAGGTCATCGAATATCTGAACGCGGCGCTCAAGAACGAGCTGACCGCGATCAACCAATATTGGCTGCACTACAGGCTGCTCGACCATTGGGGTATCGCCCGGCTGGCGCACTATGAGCGCCACGAATCAATCGACGAGATGAAACACGCCGATTGGCTGTCAGAACGGATATTGTTCCTCGACGGGCTTCCCAATTTCCAAACTTTAGGACGACTGCGAATCGGCGAGACGGTCGAGGAAGTGCTACGCTCTGATCTGGCGCTGGAGGGCGAGGCGATCCCGCCGTTGCGGGACGCCATAGCGCATTGCGAGACGGTTCGCGATTATGTCAGCCGGGATCTGTTCCGGCGGATCCTCGACAATGAAGAAGAGCATGTCGACTTCCTCGAACGGCAGTTCGACATGATCGAGCGTATGGGCATTCAGAATTACGTCCAGCTGCAGTCGCGGCCGGCGGAGGAAAGCTGAGCGCTACCCGACCTTGCGGCCGAACCCGCCGGTCCGGCGCAACGGCCCGGGGGAAACGGCAGGCGCGGCTTCGCGCTGAAGCGCACGCAGCGCCTCCTCGAAGAGCGGCCTGAGGCAAGTGCTGTATTCGACGATATCAGCAGGAAAGCTCCGAGCCTCGACCGCTTCGCGCGCGACGGCTTCGACATGTTCGGCGGCATAACCGAGGGCATTGGCACCGAATTGCAGCGATTCCCCCTTGAGGGTATGCGCTGGGCGCACCAGCGCAACCGCGTCCCGGATGCGTATCGCCTCTTCTATTGCCTCGACGGACTTGATCCCGTCTTCGGCAAAATAGCTGAGGATACGAGGAAAATGAACACCAAGTTCGGACCGCAGTCCGTTCAGCTTGGCATGATCGATCGTTGGATGTTCGCTCACCAGTACCTCTTCCGCAGCCGGCGGTTGAACGTCCTTACGCCAGCGCGGGTAAATCAATGGTTATCGCGGGAGTCCGTGACACCAGGAAACCACCATTCTGACTGCTAACGGCCCACCCGTTGGTGGCGGCAAGTGCGCCGATTTCACCAGGCGCCGCGGGATCGTCCGCCAGAATGACGACTATCTCGGCAACGCGCATCGCACGCGCCAGCCGCAACGCCGGCCAGGGACAGCGCATCCCGCGCGTGTCGACGATCGTCGTCATTTGCCGCCGAAAGGATTTTTCGGTGCGCGCAATGTCAGGCGCACCGGCACTCCGCCGAAGCCGAGATCGCGCCTGATGCCGTTGACCAGATAACGGCGGTAGCTTTCGGGTAATTGATCGACGCGCGTGCCGAACAGGATGAAAGTCGGCGGGCGCGTGCGTGCCTGGGTCAGATAGCGCAGCTTGATCCGCTTTCCGCCCGGGGCGGGTGGCGGATTGGTCTCGATGGCGCGTTCGAACCACCGGTTGAGTTCGCCGGTCCCGATCCGCCGTGACCAAGCCTCGCGCGTTTCGAATGCCACTTCGAGCAACTGATCGACGCCGCGCCCGGTGAAGCCCGACACGGTGATCAGCGGCAGGCCTTTCACCTGCGCAAGACCATCATCGAGTGCCGCTCGAATACCCTGGAACAAGGACGGTGCGTTTTCGGCGACATCCCACTTGCTGACGGCGATCACGAGCGCGCGTCCTTCGTCGATCACCTGGGAAGCAATCCGCAGATCCTGAGCCTCCAGCCCCCGTGTTGCGTCGAGCAGCAGTACGACCACTTCCGCAAAGTCGATCGCACGTTGGGTGTCGGCGGCCGACAGGCGTTCCAGCTTGTCCTCCACTTTGGCCTTGCGCCGCAGGCCGGCCGTATCGATCAGGCGAACCGGACGCCCCTTCCATTCCCATTCGATGGCGATCGAATCGCGCGTGATGCCGGCTTCCGGGCCGGTGATCATACGCTCCTCGCCAAGAACCTGATTTACGAGCGTAGACTTCCCCGCGTTCGGGCGCCCTACGATCGCCAGCTTCAACGGGCCGTCCGGGCTATCCTCTTCTTCATCAAACTCGTGCTCAGCATCGAACTGGTCGACATGGGGGCGTAGCGCCTCGAACAGATCGACAAGCCCTTCGCCATGTTCGGCCGAGAAGGGAATTGGATCGCCGAGGCCGAGCGCGAACGCCTCGAGCAGCCCGCTTTCGCCGGCTTTACCCTCTGCCTTGTTGCCCATCAGGATTACCGGCGTATCGCTATTGCGCAGCCAACGCGCGATCTCCTCGTCGAGCGGCACTACACCGACACGCGCATCGAACAGGAACAAGGCAGCGTCGGCTTCGTCGACCGCGGCCTGCGTCTGGATGCGCATGCGCCCCGGCAGGCTTTGAGGATCCTCATCTTCAAAGCCGGCTGTGTCGATAATGCGGAAATCGAGGCCGAGCAGGCTCGCCTCACCTTCGCGCCGATCACGCGTCACGCCGGGCCGGTCGTCAACCAGAGCGAGCTTCTTGCCGACCAGCCGATTGAACAAGGTGGACTTGCCGACATTGGGTCGGCCGATAATGGCGATCGTAGGGAGGGGCATGCGCCGTCCTTAGGCGGCGGACCTGCGATTGACGAGTCGATACCGGCCGCTCGAACGAGCCGCACCTGTATCGGAGACTAGCGCCAGCTGGAAATCCGCCCCTTCGCATCGAGCAGATACATGACGTTATTGGCCACAACGGGCGGCAGATAAAAGCTCTTGCCCGCCCGGACGGATGTGCCGATCGCGCCATCGGCAACCGCCACATTGACCAGATCGCCACGATCACTGACCACCAGCAGCCGCCCTCCGGCGAGCGTCGGCCCGTACCAACTGATCGGCTTGTCCTTCTTCTTCGGGTCGCGGTACCGTGGCAATTGCGAAATCCAGCGAATCTTGCCGGTCGTGCGTGCGATACACATAATCTTGGCCTCGTCGGTCAGCACGAACAGCCATTCACCCGCGAGCCATGGGGTGTTGATCCCTCCGATGGTCAATTCCCACAGGCGCTGACCGCTGACGATGTCCATCGCGACCATGCGGCCGCCCTGCCCGATCGCATAAACCTTGCCCTGATCGACTACCGGCGAAGCGTCGATATCCGAGATGACCGAAACCGACGTCGAGATCGAGGTGCGGGAAAGCTGATCCTGCCAGACGATACGCCCATTTTCGAAACGCAGCGCCGATAATTCACCTGACGAAAATCCGGCGACGACCGTTCCCTGCGCTATGGCCGGCGTCCCAACACCAAAGACACCCGATGTTTGAAGCGTAGCCGAAACCGACCATATCGTCGCTCCGGTCGCCGGATTGAGCGCTACGATCTGGTTGTCCTGCGTCAGCACATAGATATTGCCCCCGCCGATCGCGGGGGCACCGCGCAACGGGCCGCCGGCACGAACCTTCCATAGCAATTTGCCGGTGGCCGCTTCGAGGGCGGCGGCATCGCCGCGGCCGGTCGTTGCATAAACCCGGTCGCCTTCAACGCTCACCCCCCCTCCGAAGAGAACGATCTGGTCACGCTTGGTCGTGTCAAGCGCCGTCTGCCACAAGCGGGCGCCAGTATCCGCACTGAAGGCACGGACGATCGCAGCCGAGTCGATGACGAACAGCTTGCCGCCGGAAATTGCCGGGGTTGAGCCGATGCGCTTGGTAATATCGCCGCCCAGGATGTTCGCGGACCAGCCGGGCTTGAGGGCGGCGGGAAGCGACACATTGCCCATCGACTTGGTCGCATTGCCGCCTGGCTGGTTCCATTCGGCGTTGACCACCGGATCGGGAACCACGACCGGCACGTCGGCGAGGCCGGGATCGGTGACCTGATCACCGGCGATATTGAGCACCGACACGCGCTGGCCGAGCACGGCGGTCTTGGGACCACGGTCGGCGTGACGTCCGAACAGGCTGCAGCCACCCAGCGCGGCGATCAGCGCCAGCGCGACCGCACATCGGCCAGCACGCATATCAATCTTCATGATCATTCCTTGACGGCGCCAGCCGGTGTGATGACGCCGACCGACTGGCCAAGCGCGGTCGCCATGCCGGCAGCACGGCCGCGCAGCCCGGCCGGAACGGCATTGTCACGCGCGATTGCGGCAAACAGGGGCGCGGCGAGATCCCTGCGCTTCATTTTCAAATAGGCCATGCCAGCGAGCTCGCCAGCACTGCCAAACCACGGGCCACCGCTGATGGCGAGCGGCTTCATCCTGGCGACGACTTCGGCCGGGGGCGTGGTGTCGAACTGGATGGTGGTGGCACGGATCAGCGCGAGATCGCGGATCGCCTGCGGCAGGCCGTCATCCTTCGCGATTTCCTGATAACTGGCCGCGGCAGCTACGGGATCGGTCTTGGCGATAATTCCGGCCTGGGTCAGGCGCGCCATGGCGCGGTAGCCGTCGCGCGGCGAACCGGCCAGCGTCGCCAGGCGCGGATCGGTCGGCAAAGCTCGGCCAATCTCGATGTCGGTCAGCACCTGTACGAGCTGCTCACCCTCCAGGCCGGCCTGCTCGGCACGATGATGGCGCCACCACAGGAACGCGGCCAACGCCAGCAGCAGGATGACCAGGGCCGCACCGGCGACCCGGCCCCATTTCCTGGCAAGGCCGGTCATCTGATCACGACGGAGGTTTTCGTCGACTTCGCGTAGGAACGCTTCGTTATCGGTGGGCGTCAGCGCCAAACGGCCTCTCCTGGAATCCGCCTCAATGCGGACATGCGGCGCCTCTCTAGCGCCGAGTCTGCCTGAACGGAAGCTGTGCGCGCGCAGAAGCCCAAGCAGCTTTTTCAGGCCTAGGGGTGCCCCTGCCCGATCGATCGCCTAATGATGGTATAGGTTGCTCATGACGAAGGGATGCTGGCGCTTGGCCGTACATTTCGAGACTTTCCGTCGACCGAGGCGGGCGACCAGGCTGGAGGGGATCGCATGAACGAGCCGACGAGGGGCCGCACCAATCAGCGCAGCTTTCTCCTCCTGCTGCTCGTCGTCGCGACGATCGGCTTTGCCTGGCTGATCGGCCCGTTCGCGGGTGCCATTCTGTGGGGTATCATCGCCGCGATCCTATTCACGCCGATCTACGAACGACTGCTCGACACGATAAAGGGGCGGCGCAATGTCGCCGCCGTGCTGACCTTGCTGATCATCGTTGCCCTGGTCATTGTGCCGGCGCTGTTGCTCGGCGCTGCCCTCCTAAATCAGGCGGCCAGCGCCTATGCCGCCGTCCGATCCGGCGAGATCGATCTTGGCCGGACTTTCGTCGAAATGGAAACTCACCTGCCGGGCTGGGCGCGGACATGGCTGGAAAGTGTGGGGTTGAACGATCTGGAAGGCGTGCGCGCCAGGCTTGCCAAGGGCTTTTCCAACAGCTTCCAGACGGTCGTCGCCCAGCTCTTCAACGCCGGCCAGAGCGCGTTCGGCTTCTTTCTCGCGCTGGGCGTGATGCTATACCTGACATTCTTTCTGCTACGCGACGGGCGGATGCTCACGATGCGCCTCAAAAATTCGATCCCGTTGCCGGTGCATCAGCGCGACGCCCTCCTCGATCGCTTTGTCGCGGTGGTTCGCGCCACAATAAAAGGCAGCCTGATCGTCGCGATCCTTCAGGGCGCGATCGGCGGCGTGCTGTTCTGGGTGCTCGGGATCAGGGGCGCCTTATTATGGGGCGTGGCGATGGGCGTTTTCTCGCTGTTCCCAGCGGTCGGCACCGGCCTGGTGTGGGTACCCGTAACGATCTACCTGTTGGTCACTGGAGCGATCTGGCAGGGCGTGGCGCTCGGCCTCTGTGGATTCCTGATCATCAGCAGCGTCGACAATGTCGTTCGTCCGATCCTGGTTGGTCGGGAAACACGAATGCCGGACTATGTCGTGCTGATCTCCACATTGGGCGGATTCGAACTGATGGGGTTCAACGGCTTCGTGATCGGGCCGGTCATCGCCGCATTATTCCTCGCCGTCTGGACGATCTACATCGAGGCACAAGGCGCGCGGGCATAGTCGCCAGGCAACGTCGCGCGTGCAGTTCGCGTAATATCCAGGCCGGACCTGCCGACGATCCCGAATTGTCGCGACGGCGGATCGTTACGGACGAGACCCAGGCCGATGCTGGACGAGCATATTGTGGGGACGTGCTTGGCTTGAGAACCGACTATCCGCTCCTGGAGTCTGCGAAGAGCGTCGCCGCTCGCTGGCGGCAGCCGAACCAGAGCCCGCAAGCATCCAGGAGGCTTCTGGCGTCTCCGTCGCCAGCCCACGCCACGTGCCCGTCAGGCCGGATCAGGACGGCCGTCGGAGCCTGTACCGCACCGATAACCGGAAGCTCGCACACACCGTCAAATTTCGCGTCGATCAACTTCACGCGATCCCGCCATCCTTCGATCGCGAGCGAGCCCGGTTTCCCGAAATTGAGAAGCACGGGCCGCGCATCGTGGAGGAGCATGAAGACGCGAGTCGGCCCGTCCGGAGTAACGATGTCGAGATCGGGCATCCGACGGCCAAGCAGCGGGTGCCCCTCGCCCAAATCGTAGCGGACGTCGAGCCCGGACATCGTCGCGCAGTAATTCTTGCGCGGTTCGTCCATCTGCATCGTCCTGGCCATCAATTCGCGCAATGCGGTCGACCGGTCGTCGCCACGATTGAGGGCCGTCAATGCCAGTGTCTGCTTGAGCAACGCCGCTCCGATCGGGTGCCGCTCTGTATGATAGGTGTCCAGCAGGCTGTTGGGCGAGACATTCTTGACCACCTGCGCCAGCTTCCACCCCAGATTGACGGCATCGTGCAGACCGATGTTCAACCCCTGCCCGCCGACCGGCGAATGGACGTGGGCGGCATCTCCGGCCAGCAAAATGCGCCCCTTCCGGTAGGAAGCTGCCTGTCGCGCCGCATC
>DATMIP010000340.1:0-5623 GCA_035554515.1 Sphingomonas sp.
GATCGAGGCGAGCGTGTCCGCATCGCTGGTCCAGATGTCGGCCTTGCCGTCACCATCACCGTCGGCGGCAAGGCGCAAATAGGTGCTGGGCAGGAATTGCGGATAGCCGGTAGCGCCCGCCCAGCTGCCCTTCATCTGGCCACGCGGAAAGCCGCGGTCGATCAGCTTGAGCGTCGCGATCAGCTCGGCCGTGAAAAGCTCGCGGCGGCGGCCTTCATAGGCAAGCGTCGCGAACGAACGAAGCAGGTCGTAGCTGCCCGTGAAGACCCCATAGCCGGTTTCCAGCCCGAAGATCGACAGTGTGACTTTGCCGGGCACACCGGTCCGCGCTTCATTGCCCGCAAGCTGCGCACTCAGCGTCTGATAGCGTGTCTGGCCCTTGTCGATATGCGCCTGATCGACATGGCTGCGGCGATACGGCGCGAAGTCCATCGCGCCGGGGGTGCTGGACGCAAGCGTACCGCCCGGCTGGCCGCGATCGGCGCGGATCACGCGCGGATTGAAAGTCAGCCCGGCGGTTTCGCGGTCGAACGTCTCGGGCCTGACGCCCTCGGCGATCGCGCGCGGTCGCAGACCCGCCACGAAGCCGGTGAACGCCAGGTCGGCGGCCGAGGGCTGATCTCCTTCCGGCGCGGCTTGCGGCTGATCGGCCAGCGGCGGCGCATCCTGCGCCACGGCCTCCCCCTGCGGCGTCTGCGCGCCGAGCGACGTGACGCACAGCGCCAGAGCTAACGCGGACAAACGAAGCGACACTATCATGCGTCGTCCCTGCCACAGTCGGCGACCCGACGGAAATAGCGTTCGCCGCAGCCGCACAACGCTTGCGCGCAAGCCCGACCGCCACGATAAGCCCCCCGCCGGACAGGTGGCCGAGTGGTTTAAGGCAGCGGTCTTGAAAACCGCCGTGCGGGGAACCGTACCGTGGGTTCGAATCCCACCCTGTCCGCCAATTGGAGCGAATGCGTGACCGAAATCCTCTACCGCTCGCCAGCGCTAGAGGTTCGGCGCGTCGCCGCCGGCGACGGAAGCCGCATGGTCGTAACGTTCGATTCCTATCACGAGCCTGGCGTCGATCGCCCCGGCTTTGGCGAGGCTTTCTTCCGCGCCGAGGGTATCACAGCCGTTCATATCATGTGCCATGATAATGACTGGTACCAATATCCTGAAATACCATCATTATTATCGGTCGTGTCGCAGGCTTCGAGCGCGGCGGAGCGCGTCATGACCTATGGCTCGAGCATGGGGGGTTATGCCGCCCTGCGCTTCGCCGCGGCGGTCGGAGCACACGCCGCCCTCGCCCTTTCGCCGCAATATTCGATCGATCAGAAAAAGATGCCGTTGGAAACGCGATGGGCGTCCGATCGGCGTCGCATCCGCTTCCTCGCAAATATCGAACGGCCGATCGAACAGGTCCCGCTGATGGTTGCCGCTTTTGATTCGGGGTTTGAAATCGACGCGCATCACGTCGCTCGAGTGGCCGAAGACGCGGAATTACATCAGCTCGATTTACCCTTTGCGGGCCATCCCGTCGGGCCTTTCCTGAACGAACTGGGCTTGTTGCGGCCGCTGGTGCTGGATGTCCTCGAAGGGCGCTTCGACCAGGACTATTTTGGGTCCACCGCCCGTAAACATGCCAGGCGCTCCGCGCATTGGCTCGCCAATGTCGCTGAACGCCATCCCGGCGCCCAGGGGGAGCGCGGCATCGCGTTCGCACGGCGCGCGGTTTCGCTCGCGCCGGGTCAGCCCAGTCTTCACTATGCTCTTGCGCGGCGGTTGGCCGCCGCCGGCCGCTATCGGGAAGCGGTCGAGGCGCATGAGCGGGCGATCGCGATCGAGCCCATCGCCGATTATCAATGGGGTCTGTCGAAAACCTTGTTCGAGGCAGGTGACATCGCGGCTGCGCTGGCGATCGCCCAGCGGTTGCAAGGAATCGCCCCCTCGACGCCGGGCTTCCATGCCTGGGCATCGCGGCTGCACGAGGCGCTCGATGACCTGCCGGCCGCGCTGGCCGCTCTGCGCGCGGCCCGGCAGCGTGATCCCGGCAATCCCGGCTATCGTTTCAACGTGCATCGGCTTGCCTGGCGCGCGCGGGTCAGGCGATGGCGCCGGATCCTATTCGGCGGGTGATATGCGGCGCGAGCGTCTTCTGTCGGCCATGATCGCGAAGGGCCATGCGAGAATCAGCCCGATGATCGTCGCGGCGATGTCGGCGAACCAATCGGCCCATTCGGCATCGCGGTGGATCCACGGCACTGCCTGGCTGAGCTCGATCAGCGCCCCAAAGCCCGCGAGCAGGCCGAATAGCAGCATCACCGGAATACGGGGATAGGCCGCGCGCGCCAGAAAGGTGAGCGTGAAGAAGGCCGCCATATGGTCGAACTTGTCCCACCACAGGATGTGTGGCGCCTCGGGTGCAGGCATGATCGCGGATATATAGGCGAAACCGGCTGCCAGCCAGAAGGCAATCACAAACAGGCGGCGCAACGGGGACATGCCTATCCGCCATGCCCGCAGATGCCCGCAAGGTAAAGCGGCCCGGATTGCCCCGGCACTGCTGGTCGTGGCAAAGGCCCGTCATGACCCAAACGAGCGAACTGGACCGTCTGATCGCCGCGGCGCGCGCATGGGCCCCTGCTCCGATGGCGCTGGCGACCGTGATCTCGACCTGGGGTTCGGCGCCGCGCCCGCGCGGAAGTCACATGCTCATTCATGCGGACGGCCGGTTCGAAGGGTCTGTTTCCGGCGGCTGCGTCGAGGGCGAGGTGCTGCTCGCCGCCGCGGAGACGATCGCCGATGGGCAAAGCCGCAAACTGGAATTTGGTGTTGCCGACGATAGCGCCTGGGCGGCCGGGCTCCCCTGCGGCGGCGAGATCGCATTGCTCGTGCAACCCGTCGATCAAAGCGCCTTCGCTTTTGCCTTGTTCGAACAGATCGCCGCCGCCCGCGCCGCCGGCAGCACGCTCGCCTTGACCACCGATATCGATACGGGCGCAACGCGGGCTGGCGACGATCCCGGCGAAGGGCGATTCGTGAACCGTTACGCTCCCCCGCGACGGCTGATCATCGTCGGTGCGGTGCAGATCGCCCAGTCGCTGGCGGCGATCGTGCGCGCGCTGGATGTCGCGCCGATCATTGTCGATCCTCGCGGGCGCTTCCTGACCGAAGAACGTTTTCCCGGTACGACGCTGGATGATCGCTGGCCGGACGAGGCGGTCGAGGCGCGGCGTCCGGATAGCGCGACCGCCGTGGTGACGCTCAGCCATGATCCCAAGATCGACGATCCGGCGCTGATCGCCGCGCTCGGGTCGCCGGCCGCCTATGTCGCTGCGCTCGGCTCGCGGCGCAGTCATGCGCGCCGCCTGGAGCGGCTCGCCGCATTGGGTATCGATGATCGGCAACTGGCGCGGATCGATGCCCCCGCCGGTCTGTCCATCGGGGCGCTGGGGCCGGCCGAGATCGCCTTGTCGATCGCGGCCGCGATGATCCAGGCGTTTCGGGCCTGATCGCGGCGCGCCCGATTATTTCTTGCCGAGCGACAGTCCGCCGAAGCGCTTGTTGAAGCGCGCAACCTGGCCGCCCTGGTCGAGCATATGGCCGCGGCCGCCGGTCCAAGCCGGGTGCACGGTCGGATCGATATCGAGCTGAAGCGTATCGCCTTCCTTGCCCCAGGTGGACCGCGATTCGAACACGGTGCCGTCGGTCATCTGGACCTTGATGACGTGATAATCGGGGTGGATATTCTTCTTCATGACAACAAAATCCTGAAATGGCTGGTTTCCGACCAGCCGGAGGAAGCGCGCGCTTAACCGGTGCGAGCGGAAAAGGAAAGGGTAGTCGAGCCGAACCGCCATTGGGATTTGTCGTTGCGGGCGGGTCGTATGGATCGCCGCGTCGCTACGCTGCTCGCGATGACAGGAAAGGTTTGCCGGCCCGCTCGCCATCCCAGCGGAGGCTGGGATCTCGTCCAGTTGCGCCTGCCGGAATAACATGCTCGGCTCGTCAGGCCTTGGGAGGATCGGCGATCATCGCGGTGAAGTTCGCCTGCGCGACCAGCTTGTCGCCGATCAGCGCGCGCCCGGCGAACTTGCAGACGGTCGCGCGCTTCTGAACGAACTCGACCTCGAGCCGCAACAACACGCCCGGTTCCACCGGAGCACGGAACTTGGCCTCATCGATCGCCATGAAGTAAACGAGCTTGCCCGATCCCGCGAGGCCAAGGCTCTCGACCGCGAGCACGCCGGCGGCCTGCGCCAGCGCCTCGACAATCAGCACGCCCGGCATGATCGGCCTCCCCGGGAAATGTCCCTGGAAGAAGCCCTCGTTGATCGTCACCGCCTTGATCGCGATGATGCGCTGGTCGGGCACGAGTTCTTCGACCCGGTCGACCAGCAGCATTGGATAGCGATGCGGCAGCGCCGCCATCACCCGACCTATGTCGAGTGGGCCGAGCCCCGCCGCCTCGCTTCCGTCACTCATTAACGGCCGGCGCCCGCCGCTGGAGCCGGCTGCTGCGGCAGCGTGATGCTCGGATTGGGAAAGGACGCATCCAGACGCTGGATGACGAGCGTCGTGACGTCGGCAGTGGGATCGGCGGCCAGCACCGATCCCTTCGGTACCACCACGTCGGCCTTGCGCTCGGCGCGGATCTGTTCGGCGATCGGGGTCACCTTCTCGACAATCTGCGACTGGACATAACGCCCAACCGTCTGGACTTCCTGGTCGAGCTGGCTGAGCGCATCCTGCGCTGCCTGGGCACGCTCGCCAGCCTGGCGCGCGGCATTGATCTGGGCAGGCGTCGCCTGTGCCGGTGGCTTGATCGCCTGAACCGCGCCGGCCTGCGTGTTATAGGCCTGGACCGCAGTGTTGAAGGCGGTGTTCCGCTGCTGCATCGGCGCATCATATTTGGCGTGCAGCTGCGTGTTGCCGCTCTTTCCGGCGGCGGATTCGCTGAACACGCGACTGAAATCGACGGTAAGCACGGCCGACATGGCCGGCGAAACCGTAGCGGCGAGCAATACGGCCGCCGCCGAAAGCTTGAAAATGGTCTTCATCAGAATTGCGTCCCTACGTTGAATGTGAAAAGTTTGGTCGCATCGCCACGATATTTCACCAACGCCTTGGCTATATCGATACGGAATGGTCCGAACGGCGAATTCCAGTTGACCCCGATACCGACCGAAACACGCGGTTTCCAGGTGTCGCCCAGGAATTCTTCGTTGAACCCCGGAATCGTCGTCCCGTAAGGGGTCATTCCGCTCGGGCAAGGCAATCCGGCATCAATGGTCTGCGAAGGCAAAGCGTTCCCGTCGGAGGTATTGGCGTCGATGCAGGTGCGCTTCTTGTTGGCGTCCAATACTTCGCGGAACAACCCGCTTGGGCTCGTGGGGTTAACGTCGGGCTTCGTCACACCGAAGACCGACCCGACGTTCAGGAAGATCGATGGGCGTATGCCCATTTCCTTGATCGCATTGCCCAGCGGCAACTGCGCCTCGAGCTTGCCGAAATAATAAGCCCGTCCGCCGAGCGCATCGTCGTTGATCTGTTTGCGGTCGGTGATCGGCTTGCCGTCATTGCCATAAGGTTCGCGCAGCACGCGCGGACCGATGCCGCGAATGTCGAAGCC